>NZ_RAWQ01000302.1:0-8660 GCF_003668965.1 Corallococcus sp. AB030 | reverse complement strand
AGGGAGGCGTGGACACGGCGGGCGCGCACATGCTCAGAGCCGCCTGGGGGAGTCAAACGGCGTGGTGCCCCCTGCCCGTACTCATGTCCAGGGTGTTCGGGGAAATCCGCTGGCGTGACGCATCTGATACAGCGGGCGGCACACGGGAGGACGCATGGCGCGCAAGCAACGGACGCCCAGGTGGCTGGAGGCCGCGAGGCGCAGGGGACCGGAGACCCCGGCGGGCCCGGGCGCGGACTGGCTGTCGCGAGCGTTGGGCCGGGCCGGCGTGCTGCCCCGGACCGAGGCCGAGCAGGCAATACGCGAAGGCCGCGTGGAGGTGGACGGCCGGGTGGAGCGGGAGCCGTTCGCGCCGGTGGGGCAGGGGACGCGGGTGCGCGTGGACGGCGTGGAGCGCGTGCTGACGCGCCAGGTGCAGGCGCTGATGTTCCACAAGCCCTCGGGGCCGGTGGTGCACGGGTCGGATCCCGAAGGCGTGGGCACTGTCTTCGAAAGGCTGCGCGCGGTGCTGCCGCCGGAGCTTCAAGGCTTCGAGTGGTACGCGGTGGGGCGCCTGGACCGGGACACCACGGGGCTCCTGCTCTTCACCAACGACGAACGGTTGGTGCGGCACTCGACGGCGCCGGAGACGCACCTGTCCAAGCGGTACGTGTCGCGCGTGGAGGGGCATCCCCTGGAGGCGGCGCTGACGAGGCTGCGAGAGGGATTGACGCTGGAGGACGGCCCCACGCGCCCGGCGGAAGCCATGCTCCGTGCGCCCGACGTGGTGGCGCTTACGCTCACGGAAGGGCGGCACCACCAGGTGAAGCGGATGCTCGCGGCGGTGGGGCACCCGGTGCTCACGCTGCACCGTGAGTCGGTGGGGCGGGTGGTGCTGGACGTGGCGGAAGGGGCGTGGCGCGAGCTGACGGACGTGGAGGTGGCGGAGGGGTTGGGGTTCCAACCCGGCGCGGACTAGAAGCCGATGTTCTTGAGCCGCTCTCTCGCCTTCGCTGGGTTCGCCATGTTCTTGGGGGACATCAGCAGGTACCGGTCATGGGCCTTCTTGGCCTTGGCCTTGTTTCCGACCAGGGTGTAGGCGGTCTCCAGACCCAGCCAGGCTCGCCGGATGCCGGGATCCTTCCAGGTGACGGCCTCCAGGAGCTTCACGGCCTCCCTGTGGTCCTTGGACGTGCCCGGCTTGAGCTTGATGAGCGTCAGGCCCAGCTCGAGCTTCGCCTCGACCGAGCCCGGCTTCATGGCCAGCGCGTTCCGGAAGGTGGCGGCGGCCTCCGGGTACTTCTCGTCGCGGAAGGCCGTGCGGCCGGTCTCCATCATGTCGGCGAAGGTCTCCGGCTTCACGATGCGGCCGGAGGCCGACGAGAGGGCTTTCGCATCGTCCAGGACCCGCACCACCTTCGCGCGGCTGGGGTGCGTATCCGGGGCGTACTCCAGGAATCGCTGATAGTGCGTCACACTGGTGCGGCTGTCATTGAGTCGCGCGTACAGCATCCCAAGGAGGAGCTGGCATTCCGCTTCCTGGGAGAACTGCTTCGCGCACTGGTGCGCCAGGTCCACGGCGTCCTGGATCGCTCCCTGCTGCACGCGCGCCTGGACGCGGTCCTGGTAGTTGGCCAGCGACAGGGGCGCTTCCGGAAGCGGGGCCACGGTGAGGGGCGCGCTGCCTATCGTCTGGGGGACCGCGGAAGGCCGTGCATCATTGGGAAGGGTTTGAACCGTGCTGGAGGGACGCTCGATGGGGCTCGCGGCTCCAAGGGGCTCCGGCGGCACGGCGGAGGAGAAGAACCACAGGACGCTGGCCCCGAGCGCCACACCCGTGGTGCTCAATCCCAGCATCCACTTGCGCGAGGTCGCGGGGGCGAGCGCGGACGGGGCCTCCTCCTCCACGATTTCGACGCTGGAGGATTCGGGGAGGGGGATCCTGCCGGTATGGAGCAGCGGCCTGGGATGCAGGGGCTTCTTCGCGAGTGCCGGTTCCTGCTCGTGCCAGGACTCCAGCTCCTCCTGGAAGGAGTCCGGGACGGACAGCTCGCGGCCATGCGACAGCAGGTCTTCACGAAACAGCATCCGCAGCAGATGCGCCAGGCTCAGCGAGGAGATACGCGGGTGGTTCGCGTACAGGAAGCCAGCGAGGGCCTCCGCGAAGGCATGGCTGGACTCGAAGCGCTGGGACAGGTCCGGATGCAGGGCCTTGAGGAGGATGCGCTGGAGCGCCGCCGGCAGGTCCGGCCGTGACTCGCTCAGCGATGGAAGCTCGCCGCGAGCAATGCGCATCATCACGACCGCGGGCGGTCCCTCCAGGGGAAGCTTCCCGCAGAGCAATTCATGGAGCACGACGCCGGTGGCCCAGACGTCCGTGCGCGCATCCACGTCCTCTCCGCGCGCCTGCTCTGGGGAGAAGAAGAGGTACTTGCCCTTCACCACGCCGGGCTCGGTCTTGAGGTCCCGGATGAGCTGGGCCTTGGCGATGCCGAAGTCGACGATCTTGACCTGGCCCTCGTAGCTGATGAGCACGTTGTCCGGGGAGATGTCGCGGTGGACGATGCCCAATGGCTGGCCACTGCTGTCCGTGCGTGAATGCGCGTAGTGCAGCCCCCGGCACATCTCCATCGCGATGAAGACGGCGATGGGAACGGGCAGGGTGCCCATGCCGCTCTTCATCGCGCGCTTGAGGAAGCGGTGGAGCGGCTGGCCGTCCACGAACTCCATGGCGAGGAAGTACCCACCGTCCACCCGGCCGAAGTCGAAGACCTGGGCGACGTTGCCATGGGACAGCGTGGCGGAGATGCGCGCCTCGCTGATGAACATGGAGATGAAGGCTTCGTCGTTGGCGTACTCGGGGAGGACCTTCTTGATGAGGACGGGCTTGGTGACGCCCGCGTCGCCGACCAGCTGGGCGCGCCACGTCTCCGCCATGCCGCCCTGGCCCAGCCAGGACACCAACTCATACCGTCCGAAGGTGTCGCCTGCCTGGAGTGCCATGGGTTGGAAGTCCTGCGTCTAGAATCGCTTGGTGATTGAAAATACGCCTTTGAGGATGAAGGCACTCTAGGGGGTGTCCCTAATTAAGCCAAAGCATCATGCAGGCCAGGTGGAGGACCGCCAGGTAGTTGGTGGCGGTCTTCTCGTAGCGGGTGGCCACGGCGCGGAAGCGCTTGAGGCGGTGGAACATGCACTCCACCTGGATGCGCAGCCGGTAGAGGGCGCGACTGTTGCGGCGCCGGTGGTGCTTGCGCGTTGGATTCATCGCGATGACGGGCCTCATTCCGCGCTCCCGGACGGCCTGCACGAGGTGGTCGGCGTCATAGCCGGCGTCGGCGATGAGCGCCTTGCCGTGCGCATACTGAATGAGGTGCTCGGCTTCAGTGACGTCGCCGCGCTGCCCAGGCGTCAGCGTCACTTCGAGCGGTTGTCCCTGGGTGGTGCACAGGGCGTGGACCTTGGAAGAAAAGCCTCCTCGAGAACGGCCCAGAGCATTGCATCGGCCCCCCCTTTTGCGCCCGCGGCGTCCTGATGCGCCCGGATGATGGTGGCGTCCATCAGCGAGCCGACATCATCCACTTGCAACTGCAGCGACTTGAAGAGCCCCTCCCATACTCCTCGGGTCGCCCAGCGCCCGAAGCGGTTGTAGACCGTCTTCCAGGGCCCGTAACGCTCTGGCAAGTCACGCCAGGGTGCGCCCGTCTTCACCCGCCAGAGCACTGCATTGACGAACTGCCGGTCACCTTTCTTGGTGCGCGGCCCTCGTCGGGCAGGGATGAGTGGCTCAAGCTGCTTCCACTGCTCGTCCGTCAGCTCATGTCGGTGCACTCACCAGGGGTGCTCAGCTCTTCCTTTCCCTGCAAGCTCAACCCTGCCCACGGGGCTGGCGGCCGCTCGGCCTCCAGCACCTTTCTTCAGATAATTAGGGACACCCCCTAGTCCTACAGCTGTAGTTCGGAAGACTCCGCAGTCCTCCGCTTGTTGAAGAAAAAGGAGGGGGAGGATCGATTCTTCCCAATTACAACTGTAGGACTGGGCGCGCCACCTGGGGGCGCCTACTCCTGACGACGCTGCACGGCCTGGAGCAGGTCGTACATGCTCCTCACCTGCTTGAGGGTCGGTGTCCTGCTGCCGCCCTCGTCGAAGTCGTCCGCGAGCCTGCCGTAGAGGGTGCACGCCATCGGCATGGCCTCGCAGCCGTGGACGATTTTGAGCTGCCTGAAGAGCGCTTGCGTCCGCACCCATTCCTTGTTCACCTCGCTGACTGCATCGCCCTCCTTCACGGAAGCGAGGTGGTGCGGCGAATTCGATTTCTGCGTTTGCTCCAAGGCCCTGATGACAAGATCTCTCTTGGGGTAGCCTGCAGGGGTGAGTGTTAGGAATGTCTCGTAGGATTGCTCGCTCTTCTTGAAGTCTTTGAGGTTGGCATGGGTGACGCCGAGCATGAGGTGGCACTCGGGGATCTTGGGCATTCTGGCTGCGCAGGCTTGTGCCAGCTCAAGTGCTGAATTGAGATCAGATCTGATGAGTTCCCGGACTCTTGCCTGTATTTTGTCAATGGAGTCGGGACGGATCCTGACACCTGAGACAGTGTATTCGTCAGTGGTCGGGGTGGTGTCGTCCACCCTCTCTTGCGGTGCCACGATGGGCGCGGCTGCCACGACAGGCGTTGGTTTTGGCGCTTCGACAGTGACGGGCGCGCGGATCGGCGTCGGAGGCGGCGGCGCTCCTTCGTGGGGCACGGGCGCGTGCGCATACATCAGCAGCCACACGCTCACGCCCACGACCATCAGTCCTCCCGCGCTCAACCCATAGATCAGCGGGCGTGAGGTTCCAGGGGACGCCACGATGGACCGAGGCTGGGTTGTCTCCGTGACCGGTGGAGGAGTGGCCACCCGGATGCGCCGGGTGTGGCGCTCGGTCGAGGGCGGCGGCGTCACCGGCTCCTCCGGCAGGGCCTGCTGTCTCCAGGACTTCAACTCCTCCAGGAAGGAGCCCGGCACGGACATCTCCCGGCCCTCCTGCGCCAGGTCTCCCCGGAAGAGCACGCGCAACAGGTGCGCGATGGTCATGGCGGAGAAGCGCGGGAAGTTCGAATACAGGAACCCCGCCAGTGCATCCCCGAACGCATGGCTGGATTCGAAGCGATGCTCCCGGTCCGGAGTCAGCGCCTTCATCACGATGTCGTTGAGTTCTCGCGGCAGGTCCGGCCGGAGCACGCTCGGCGCGGGAATCTCCCCGCGTCCCACGCGCATCATCACCACGTGCGGCGGCCCCTCCACCGGCAGCTTCCCGCAGAGCAACTCATAGAGCACGACGCCCGTGGCCCAGACGTCCGTGCGCGCGTCCACGTCCTCCCCTCGCGCCTGCTCCGGAGAGAAGAAGAGGTACTTGCCCTTCACCACGCCGGGCGCCGTCTTGAAGCCCCGGATGAGCTGCGCCTTGGCGATGCCGAAGTCGACGATCTTGACCTGGCCCTCGTAGCCCAGCAGCACGTTGTCCGGGGAGATGTCCCGGTGGACGATGCCCAGCGGCTGGCCACTGCTGTTCGTGCGCGTGTGCGCGTAGTGCAGGCCCCGGCACATCTCCATCGCGATGAAGACCGCGACAGGAACAGGCAGGGCACCCAGGTCGCTCTTCAACGCGCGCTTGAGGATGCGGTGCAGCGGCTGCCCGTCCACGAACTCCATGGCCAGGAAGTACTCGCCATCCACCCGGCCGAAGTCGAAGACCTGGGCGACATTTCCATGGGAGAGCGTGGCGGAGATGCGCGCCTCGCTGATGAACATGGAGATGAAGGCTTCGTCGTTGGCGTACTCGGGAAGCACCTTCTTGATGAGCACGGGCTTCGTCACGCCCGCGTCGCCTACCAATTGGGCGCGCCACGTCTCCGCCATGCCGCCCCGGCCCAGCCAGGAGACCAGCTCATACCGCCCGAAGACGTCGCCCGCTTGCAGTGCCATGGGGCGGACATTCTAAACCCAGATTCCAGGGAGGACAGAATCGAGACTGTCTTTCTCCTGCTCGGCCGCTTGGGATGTCAGCGAGTGGAAAGGCGGACCGCTCAACCCGCGTTGCCGGTCTTTCCCAGCATCTCGACGACCTTCGCCCGGCGCGGGTGGTCCGTGGGTGCGAGCTTCAGGAAGGTCTCGTAGTGCTGCGTGCTCTCCCGGGGATGGTTGAGCTTCGCGTGGACGGCCCCCAGCATGAGATAGCACTCCGGCATGTCTGGGTTGTTCGCCGCGCAGTCGTTGGCCGCTTCCAGGGCCGCGTCGTAGTCCTTGCTCTGCATCAGGCCGGAGACCTTCTGCTGGACCTCCTGCTGCTTCGTCTTCACGAGCGAGGAGACCTTCTGCTGCACCTCCTGCCGCTTGGAGTCGAGCAGTCCGAAGACTCCCTTCTTGGGCGCGGGCTCGCTCTCCGGAACGGCGGGCCGCGGCTCCTGGACGGCGCTGGCCGCGACGACCGTGGGCTGCTCGACGACGGGCACGGGCTCCTCGGCCTGGACGCGTTGGGTCGCGCGGACGGGCTTGGCCGGCTTCCGGGTGGGATGCGCGGGCCGCGCGGCTTCTGGCTCGGTGGGACTCGTGTCCGGAACCTCCGCCGGAATCTCCGCCACGGTCTCCGGCTCCTGCACCGGACTCGGGGCGGGCGGTTCGGGTTCGACCTTCGGGGCGGGGGCTTCGACCGCCACCGTTTGGGGCACGGGCGCGGGTTGTGCGACGGGCTCCGGCGAACGCGAGCCCACGAGGAGCCAGAGACAGGCTCCAGCCACGGCCAGGCCTCCTGCCGCGCTCGCGCCGTAGAGCACCTTGCGCGAAGGACCTGACGGAACCGTGGGCGCATCCGGCTGTGTCGTCTCCGTGGGCGGAGGCTTCGCGACGGCTCGCACCATCCGCCGGGTCTGGATCTGCTCTGGCGATGGGGCATCCAGGAGCTTCGCCAGCGCGGGCTCGCCCCACTTCCTCGCCTCGTCATGGAAGGTCTTGGGCACGGACAGCTCGCGGCCCTCGTTCGTCAGGTCCGCGCGGAACAGCACGCGCAACAGGTTCGCGAGGCTCAGCGAGGAGAAGCGCGGGTAGTGGGCATGGAGGAACTCCGCCAGCGCATCCCCGAAGGCATGGCTGGATTCGAAGCGCCGCTCACGGTCCGGAGCCAGCGCCTGCATCACCAGCGCATTCAGCTCCTTGGGCAGGTCCGGCCGGAGCGTCGTGGGCGCGGGAATCTGCCCCTCGGCGATCTTCATCATCACCGTCTGGGGCGGCCCCTCCACCGGAAGCCTCGCGCACAGCAACTCGTACAGCACGACAGCGGTGGCCCAGACATCCGTGCGTGCATCGACCTCTTCCCCGCGCGCCTGCTCCGGGGAGAAGAAGAGGTACTTGCCCTTCACCACGCCGGGCTCCGTCTTGAAGCCGCGCAGCAGCTGCGCCTTCGCGATACCGAAGTCGACGATCTTGACCTGGCCCTCGTAGCTGACGAGCACGTTGTCCGGAGAGATGTCCCGGTGGACGATGCCCAACGGCTTGCCGCTGCCGTCCGTGCGCGAGTGCGCGTAGTGCAGGCCCCGGCACATCTCCATCGCGATGAAGACCGCCACGGGAATCGGCAGCGCCCCCAGGCCCGCCTTCTTCGCGCGCTTGATCACCTTGTCGAGCGGCTTGCCGTCGACGAACTCCATGGCAAGGAAGTACTCGTCCTCTACCTGTCCGAAGTCGAAGACCTGCGCGACGTTGCCGTGGGACAGCGTGGCGGAGATGCGCGCCTCGCTGATGAACATGGAGATGAAGGCCTCGTCGTCCGCGTACTCCGGAAGGACCTTCTTGATCAGCACGGACTTGGTGACGCCCGCCGCGCCCACCAGCTGGGCGCGCCACGTCTCCGCCATCCCGCCCCGGCCCAGCCAGGACACCAACTCATACCGTCCGAAGGTATCTCCGGCTTGCAGTTCCATATGGGGCGCGCATCCTATACGGAAGCCAGCAAAGCCCGAATGAAGGCCCCCTGCCTGCCGGGCCCGCGAGCAGCCCCTCCCGCGGACAGCGTGAAGCCGTAGGGGTTCTCAGGGGGCGGTCGCCCGCAGCTCGACGAGCTTCTGCACGACATCGGGACGCCGCGGATGATTCGCGGGCGCGTACGCCATGAAGCGCTCATAGCTTCGCGTGCTCTCCGAGGCCTGATTCATCTTCGCCAGGACGTCACCCTGCAACAGGTAACAGTCCGGCTCCCGGGGAAGCCGCGCCACGCATTGGTTGGCTGCGTCGAGTGCTTCCTTCGGGTGGCCTCGCGTCAGGTGCATCAGGACGGCGCTTCGGGAGGACTCCAGCTCCGCCTCGTTGGCGGGCGTCTGCGCCTGGGGCTTGCGCTGCAGCAAGGCCGCCAGTCGATCCGTCACGGCGCTCCGCCGGAGATCGGTGGGGGGCGCGTACTGCAGGAAGGCCTGGTAGTGGCTCACGCTCTTGTCGATGGACCGGAGCCGTTCGTGGGTGAGGCCCGCCGCCAGCCGGCAGTCCACGTTGTCAGGCACTGCGTCCACGCAGGTCTGGACCAGCTTCGCGGCCCGCGTCAGCTCCTTGCTGTTCCTGCTCAGGCGATACACGTCATCGAGCAGACTGCGCACCCGGGTCTCACTCCACGCGAGGGCTGACGGGGGCGGGGACGGGGGAGGAGGTGGCGGT
>NZ_RAWQ01000301.1:0-8687 GCF_003668965.1 Corallococcus sp. AB030 | reverse complement strand
CGCGCGCCCCGGCCGAGCCCGTGCGGCTCACGGTGGTGGGCACCAACGACTTCCACGGTTGGGTGATGCCCCACCGCGCCACGCTGCCGGACGGGCAGAAGGTGGAGCAGGGGGGCGCGGCGCTGTTCGCGTCCTACGTGGCGCGGCTGCGTGAGGACAACCCGGGCGGCGTGCTGCTGGTGGACGGCGGCGACCTGTTCCAGGGGACGCTGGCGTCCAACCTGGGCGAGGGCGCCATCGTCGTCGACGTGTACAACCTGCTGGGCTACACGGCGGTCGCCATCGGCAACCACGAGTTCGACTACGGGCCGGTGGGCCCAGGGCCCGTGGCCACGCGTCCGGACGAGGACCCGCTGGGGGCGCTCAAGGCCCGCGTGGCGCAGGCCAGGTTCCCCTTCCTGTCCTCCAACGTACGCGAGAAGGACGGACGCCCCCTGGAGTGGCTGGGCAACGACGGCACCACGGTCGTCACCGTGAAGGGCGTGAAGGTGGGCCTGCTGGGCCTGTCCACGCTGCAGACGCCGCAGACGACCAACCCCGCGAACGTCGCGGGCCTGCGGTTCGAGTCCCTGGCCGACTCCGCGAAGCAGGCCGCGAAGTCGCTGCGCGAGCAGGGCGCGGAGGTGGTGGTCGCCATCGCGCACGCGGGCGGCAAGTGCACGGACCTGTCGAACCCGCGAGACACGTCCGGGTGCGAGCGCGACGACGGCGAAATCTACGCGGTGCTGGAGGCGCTGCCGAAGGGCGCGGTGGACGCGGTGGTGGCGGGCCACACGCACCAGGTCATGGGGCACTTCTTCGGCGACGTGCCGGTCATCGAGACGACGGGGCTCGCGCGCTCGTTCGGCGTGGTGGACCTCTTCGTGGATCCGGTGACCCACCGCGTGCTGCCCGAGCGCACGCGCATCAACGCCGCCATCCCGGTGTGCGGCGCCGTGGACGCCACGCTGAAGTCCTGTGATCCGCTGGTGCTGCGGGACGCGAAGGACGTGCGGCTGGTGCCGGCCACGTTCCTGGGCCAGCCAGTGACGCCGGACGCCCGCGTGGAGGCGCTGGTGGCCCCCGCGGAGGCGCGCGTGGAGGAGGAGCAGCGCCGCCCGGTGGGCGTGGAGACCCGGGCCCGCATGCCCCAGGTCTACGAGGGCGAGAGCGCGCTGGGCAACCTCATCGCGGACTCGATGCGGGAGGCGGCCCGCTCCGACGCGGCGGTGATGAACGCGGGCGGCATCCGGGCGGACCTGCCGCAGGGGCCGCTCACCTTCGGGAAGCTCTACGAAATCCTGCCCTTCGACAACACGCTCGCGGTGCTGGACCTGAGCGCGGACGAGCTGCGCCGCTTCCTGTCGCTGGCCTACGGCGGCCGCAAGGGCGTCTTCGCGGTGTCCGGCCTGGAGGTGACGCTGCGCGCGTGCCCGGGCCCGGAGCGCTTCCAGGGCGTGACGCTGCCGGGCGGCAAGCCGCTGAAGGCGAAGGCGACCTACCGGGTCGCGGTGCCGGACTTCCTCCTGCGCGGAGGTGACGGGGTGGGGCCCTTGACGTCCACGCTGCCACAAGAGCGTATCCACCTGTTGCAGGCGCAGGACCTGCGCGAGGTGCTCACCGAGTACGGCCGCGCCCACGGCAACGCGCTGAAGCCCCCGGCGCTCGGACGCGTGCACCTGGTGAAGGCGGCGGGTCCCTGCGCGGACGCGAAGCCCTGAAAAAGCGCGGCCGACGTTGGAATTTTTCCCTCCGTGCTGATCCGCTGGGGCTGGATCGCGGCGCAACCCAGCGGAAGATCAGCACATGGCGCCCGGGGCCGAATTTTCGGCCTGGGATCAGTTTCCAACGGAGGGAAACCTCCCTACTCTAGGGCACGCGAGCTCCCTTGCAGGCGCGGCCCTGAGCCAGCGCGAGCAGGTTGGAGCCCGTGCGTGGGAGGGACAGAAGAAATGCTCTACAAAGTGACCCCGATGATGGTCCCCGCCGTGCCCGAGAAGAAAGAGGCACGCGAGCCGCGCAAGCGGCGCAAGTCCTCCGTCTACGACGCCGACGGCCACGAGGTGTTGATCTCGCTGATGTGTCTGAAGTGCAAGACGCTCAAGCCGCTGGCGCAGTTCGGGCTGCGGAAGATGGCGGACGGCGCCATCCGCAACCAGCCGTGGTGCCGGGGCTGCCGCTCGGGCGCGGGCACGAAGAAGCCGAAGAAGGACGAGTCCCAGGCCGCCACCGTCCAGGTGCCCGCCGTCGCCGCCACGGAGCCCGTGCTCCAGGTCGTCGCCGCCGTGCCGCTCGACGCCGCGCCCGTGGCTCCGACGCTCGTCGACGCCCCGGCGGCCGACGCGACGCCCACCCCCCTGGTCTGATTCACCGCCCGGGATGATCCGCCCTGCTGGGGCGCGCACTGTTCGCGCCCCGCATGTGACGGATCTGCCCGGAGCCTCCGCTCGCTTCGAGCCTCCAGGAGGGTCTCTTCCCGCCGGGCGATGATCCGCCCGGCCGGCCCGCCTCCTGCTTCAGGACAGCCGCAGGCCCGCCGGCAGCGTATCGCCGAGCGCCCGGGCTTCGTCCGCCGCCTCCAGGGCCACCACCTCGCGCACCATCCGGACCCAGGTGTCGGAGGCCTTCGCGGCCACCAGCGCCTGGGCCGTGCGCTCGCGCAGCGCCGGATCCAGATCGCGCGTGCGGTCGCCGGTGAGGCGCGCGAGCTGGGCGGCGGCGAAGGGCGCGCCATCCACCTTGCGCAGGTCCAGGGACAGGAGCAGCTCCAGCCACGCCTCCGCCGTCTCCACGTCCACGACCTTGTGGCTGCTGCCGTACAGCGGCACGCGCGCGCCCAGCCGGCCCAGGGCCCACGCCCACGGGCCGCCGGAGCGGGACTCGGCCTTCAGCCGCGCGGCGATCCACCGGCCCACCTCCGCCTTGTCGCCCGGCGACAGGTGCTCCAGCGAGGCGGCGGTGCGGATCATCTCGTCCAACCCTTCCGGTTGGATGCCCTTCACCTTGCCGCCCTGCGTGGGCGCGTCCGGCGGCACGCGCCGGGCCAGGTGCGGCTGGAGGTAGCCGTACAGCTTCTGCTGCTGCGCTTCGGAGAGGCCGCCGGCGATGCGGCGCCACATCACCCAGAACTCCGTCCACACCGACTTGTCCGTGTGGTGCTGCACCAGCGCGTCGAAGAGGCTGAAGGTCTGCTCCGCGCGCCAGCCGTCCAGCGGGTAGCCGAAGCCTGGGCGCAGGCTGAAGCCGGTGAGGCTGTAGAAGACGCGCTCGTGGTCATCCGTGCGGCGGCGCTTGCTCGCGCCCGCGTAGAGCGTGCTCCACAGCTCGCGCAGCACGGGCACGCGCCACGTCTCGCGAGGGCCCAGCACCTTCTCCAGCGTGCGCGACAGCTGCTTCACGTCCTTGGGGCCCAGGGGCAGCGGCTTGTTGCCGTAGACGCGCTCCACGTTGTCCTTCGCCTCGGCGAAGCGCGCGGGCATGGACTCGGTGACGGTCAGCTCGTGCGAGCCCCCGGTGCCGCGCAGCTCGAACTCCAGGCGCCAGCGCTCGTCCGCGACGTCCGACACGCAGAACAGCTCCAGCGTGCCAATCTCCGTGAGCGCGGCCTGCAGGTGCACCGGCACGTCGCTCACCTTGCCGGACGCGCCCTTGAGCAGTGTGTGGATGGGCGGCAGCGGCTTCAGGTCCTCCGCCAGCGGCACCAGGTCCCCCGGCTTGTCGATGCGGTCGCTCGTCGTGGAGTAGAGCGCGAACTGCACCGGCCGGCCCAGGGTGAGCGTGAAGGGGCGCTCGCCCAGGTCCACCTTCTGACCCTCCTCGAAGCCGCGAGGAATCAGGCACAGCGTGGGCTGCTCCGCGCTGTCCGGGCCGCGCTGCAGACCCACGTAGTACGCGCGCGCCGCGCCACCGCCGATGCGCAGGCCGTGACCGCGCCGCACCAGCCCGTAGTACGCCGCGCCCCGAGCCACCGCGAGCTCCAGCGACTCGTGCTTGAGCAGCGGGATGCGCGGCGCCTGCGGCCACCACGCGGACAGCGCGTCCACCAGCCGCGCCGAAATCTGCGGCGAGTTGAAGACGCCGCCGTTGAGCAGGATGGCGTCCGGGCGGGGCAGGGCGCCTTCGTGCGACGGCGTCTCGCCCAGCGCCGCGAAGCCCGCCGCCGCGTGCTGCGCGAGGAAGGCCGCCAGGTGCCGCGTGACGGCCGGGTCCTGCACGTACGGCAGGCCCAGCTCCTGGAGCGCCATGCGCGCCGAGCGCCGGGGCCGGTCCACAGGTGAGGACATGGGGAAGAAGCCGTCCAGCACCAGCGCGTGCGCCTCGTCGCGGCCCAGCTCCGTGGACAGCGTGCCGCCCAGCAGCCGGCTGCCCTCGCCGATGAGCGACACGCCGTACTTCTCCGGCGGCGTGCGCCCCAGCAGCTCCTCCTTCGCGGTGCGCGCGGCCTGGATGGCCTGCGTCCACTGCGTCGCGGACAGGCGCCGGCCGTTCTGGGTGAGCTTCTCCTCCATGCGCCGGGCGAGCGCCGCGTCCATGTTGTCGCCGCCCAGCATCAGGTGGTCGCCCACCGCCAACCGCCGCAGCATGGGCCCTTCCGGCGACACGCCCGCGTGCACCAGCGTGAAGTCCGTGGTGCCGCCGCCCACGTCCACCACCAGCACCAGCCGCACCTGGGACAGCGTCTGCTCCAGGTCCGAGCGGTGGCGCGCGGTGTAGTCGTAGAAGGCCGCCTGCGGCTCCTCCAGCAGCGTGAACTTCTCCAGCCCCGCCTTGCGCGCCGCGCTCACCGTGAGGGCGCGCGCCGCCTCGTCGAACGAAGCGGGGACGGTGATGACCACCTCCTGCTTCGCCAGGGGCTCGTCCGGGTGCGCGAAGTCCCACGCCCGGGCCATGTGCGTGAGCAGCAGGGCGGACGCGTCCACCGGGGACAGCTTCTGCACGTCCGCGGGCGCGCCCCACGGGAGGATGGGCGCGGAGCGGTCCACGCCCGGGTGACACAGCCAGCTCTTCGCGGACGACACGAGCCGGCCGGGCACGCGCGCACCCTGCCAGCGGGCCAGCTCGCCCACGACATACGGGCCACCGTCATCGCCCCAGGGCAGGCGCAGCATTTCCGGGGCCAGCTCGTGGCCGGCGGGGACGTAGACGGTGGACGGCAGGAGGGCGCGGGGGGCCACCTCGCCCTGGCGGACGAGCTGGGGCAGGGGGAAGTCCTCGACGGGCGCCCCCGAGCCTTTGCCTGGATCCACGGATGCCACCGCGCAATGGGTGGTGCCCAGGTCGATGCCGACGATTCGCATACGCCTCCGGTGTGCGGGGCCCCTTCTACTCCTTCATGCGCACGTTGAGCTCCAGCTTCCAGCGCCCGGATCCGTTCTTCTCCAGGCACCGCAGCTCCAGCGTGCCCACCTCCGTCACCGCCGCCTGGAGGTTCACCGGCGTCAGGTCGCCAAAGGGCGTGGGCTGTCCGGGCAGCGTCGTCTCGAGGGGCGCCACCTCCTCCAGCCCCCCGGACGCCAGCTCCGACTCCACGTCCTCCACCATCTCGCCCACGCGGTCATCGCGCCGCACGGACGACGCGAAGAAGCGGAAGCTGGTGGGCTCGCCGGTGACGAGTCCGAACTCCTGCGGAGGCACGTCCGCCTGCGTCCCTTCCTCCATCCCGAAGGGCGCCACGCACAGCGCCTTCACCGGCGGCTCCATGCCCGGCACCGCCGGCATCGCCGTCTCCACGCCCACGTAGTAGGCGCGCGCAGTGCCGCCGCGGATGCGCAGGCCGTGCCCCTGACGCACCCAGCCGTAGTACGCCGCGCCGCGGGCCACCGCGAGGTCCAGGTCCGCTCCCTCCAGCTCCTTCGCCGGGGGCGCCCCTTCCGCGGCGAGCCACTGGTTGAGGACCTCCATCACGCGGTCCTTCAGCGGTCCGGCCTTGAAGACGCCGCCGTTGAAGAGCACCGCGGTGGGGTGCAGGAAGGCCTTGCCCGCCACGTCCACCGGCGAGTCCGAGCTGGCCGCCAGCGCCTGCGCCTGCCGGGTGAGGAAGGCCGCCAGGTGCTTCGTCACGGCCGGATCCTGCGCGTACGGCAGTGCCATCTGAGCCAGGCCCGTGCGGCGCGCGGTGCGCGGAAGGTCCGCCACCTCCGTCACCGGGAAGAAGCCGTCCGTGAGGACGCGGTCCAGCTCCTCGCGCGTCAGCTCCGTGCGCAGCGTGCCGCCGATGAGCGACGAGCCCCGGCCCGGAATGGCGATGGGCACCTTGTCCACGGAAGCGTCCGCGTACAGCGTCTCCTTCGCCTGCCGGCACCCATAGGTGAGGCCGTTGAACTGCCACGCGTCCAGCTTGCGCCCGTCCGCCGCCATCCGCTGGTTGAGCGTGTGCGCCAGGGCGAGGTCCATGTTGTCGCCGCCCAGGAGGATGTGGTCGCCCACCGCCACGCGCAGCAGCTCCAGGTCGCCCTCGCGGTCCTTCACGGTGATGACGGAGAAGTCGGAAGTGCCGCCGCCCACGTCCACCACGAGGATGACTTCCCCGGGCTGCACCTGCCTGCGGAAGTTCTCCCCCATCGCCTCCAGCCACGCGTACAGCGCGGCCTGGGGCTCCTCGAGCAGGGTGATGTGCTCGAGGCCCGCCGCCTTCGCGGCCTCCAGCGTCAGGTCGCGCGCCGCCGCGTCGAAGGATGCCGGGACGGTGACGATGACCTCCTGCTTCGACAGCGCGTTGCCGGACTCCTCCTGCGCGCGGGCGAAGGTCTGGTCCCACGCCTCCTTCAGGTGGCGCAGGTAGCGCGCGGACGCATCCAGCGGCGACACGCGCTGCACCTCCGGCGGCGCCTGCCAGGGCAACAGCGCCGAGCGCCGGTCCACGCCCGGATGCGACAGCCAGCTCTTCGCGGACGACACCAGCCGCGTGGGCACCTTCGCCCCGTGCGAGCGGGCGAAGTCACCCACGATGACGCCCGGCTCCGGGCTCCACGGCAGCGCGAGGCTGCCCTCCGGGAACTCCTGCGCGCTGGGGAGGTAGAGGAAGGAGGGAAGCAGCGGACGCGCTTCCACGGTGCCGGGCGCCGTCACCTGCGGCACGGGCAGCATGGACTGCGAAGGGCCGCGCGGCTTGCCGTCCTCGAGGTTGAAGTAGGACACCGCGGAGTGCGTGGTGCCCAGGTCGATGCCGATTGCGTATCGGGCCATATCGGTCAGGAACCCCGGGAAGGGGCCTTGTGGTTCCTCGAAGGGAAGGGGACTTCGGAGGATGCGCCGCCTGCTCCTCAGGCGGGCATCAGGCCAGCTCGACTTCCGCCGGCGCCAGCACGCGCGGCTCCATGGCGGGGCTGACCGTCGGGAACTTCACCTCCGTGGTCACCCAGCCGTGGTGCCGGAGCGTGCCGCCATAAGGAGGTTCACCGGCGACGTTGCCGGTGAGCCGGATGCGCTGCGCGTCGAAGCCCGGCGGCACCGTCACCTTGTCGCCCTCGCCCTGCGGCAGCACCGGCTGGAGCGTCAGGTACTGGTGCACCACCTTGCGGCAGCCCTCGTGGACGATGCGGGCCGCCGCGCCCACGTCCGCGTCCGGGAAGGCCGCGACGTTCTCCTGCACGAAGTCCAGGAAGCGGCCCTCGCGCTGGAGCATGGCCAGGAGCGACAGGGCGCTGGCGTGCTCGCGCTCGGGGAGCAGGGGCGCCGGGGCGACGGGGGCCTGGACGACGGGCGCCTTCACCGGCGGTGGGGCCTGCGTGTCCCCGGACGGGAGCTCCTTGAGCTGGCCGGCGTCATAGGCGCGGCTGGTCGGCAGCACGGCCTGCGCGAATTCGCGGGACACGAGGCAGCGCCAGAAGCACAGCCAGGCGAGCCAGAAGCGGGCGAAGAACGACAGGGAGGCGGACGGGTCGGTCATCGGCCCCGGATAACAAAGCCGGAAGCCTTTGCAATTCGCCAATGGCCTGAAATGCAAAGGGCCTCACGGTTTCCCGTGAGGCCCTTTGTTCTTCAGAGTGGAGGTGGACGGGATCGAACCGACGACCTTCGCATTGCGAACGCGACGCTCTCCCAACTGAGCTACACCCCCACATGGGGACTGCTGGCTGCCTGCTGCGCCTCGCGGGCGTTGGGTCCCGAGAAGTGAGTGGGCTAGTACCGGAGCCTCACCTTGCTGTCAAGCAGCTCGTTTTCGGCACCAACCCTGCGATTGACGTGCCGCACTGTGGATGCCATAAAAACCCCCTTCCAGTACCGCATCCTTCCCGGCCATTCCGGGCACCTCCTGGTTCATGTCCACCTCCCCATCGAAGACGTTGAGCCCCACCGAGCTCGCGAAGCTTGAGCATTCGTTCGCTTCCGACCCCTCGTCGGATGCGTACAAGCCCCTGGCGGAGGCGTACCTCGACCTGGGTCGCTTCATGGAAGCGATGGTCGTCTGCAAAAAGGGCGTCAAGGCGCACCCGACCGCGGCCGATCCCCGCATCCTCCTGGCCCGCGTCTACGCGGCGCAGAACAAAGACAAGAAGGCGCTTGAGGAAGTGATGGGCGCCCTCCAGGTGCAGCCGGAGGACAAGGCCGCCCTGCGCATGGCGGGCGTGCTGCAGATCAAGGGCGGCGAGGCCGACACTGGCCGCGGCAACCTGCTCAAGGCCTACCAGGCGGACCCCGGCGATCCGGAGACCGTCACGCTCCTCCAGCAGTACAAGGTGGAGATCCCCCGCCCCGCGGCGCCCACC
>NZ_RAWQ01000300.1:0-8730 GCF_003668965.1 Corallococcus sp. AB030 | reverse complement strand
CAAGCACCTCGCGCTCCGCTCCCTTGAAGCGCGGAGTCGGGTCCTTTGCGACGCGGCGCCTGCCCCCCTGCTCGGCAGAGGCGCAGGAGGCTCCTTCTTCTGAAGTCATCTCTCTTCTACGGGACCCAGCGGATTGCTTATTCCGCGCAACCCTCCTGTCGGACAGGTTCAGAGCCCTGGGCGCCTCCAGCCTGAACGGAGCTGTCCCGGGTCGGGCGGAAAGGCTTGCGTCCTTGGACTTTCCGGGTTCCGAGGGCGGCAGGCGAGCGGACAACGGGCCAGGGTGTGGGAATGCGCAGAAAGGAGCATGAAAACGGCGCCCCTGGCCGTTCTAGAGTCCTCGCCCCGCATGCCCCGTCCTGGCCGCACACTCCACGTCTTCCCTGATGCCGCGCGCCGCCAGGCTGCCCTGCGGTCGGAGCGGCGTGCGCGGGGCATCTCCGTGGGGACCCACCTGCTCACGTGGGACGACTTCGTCCACGCGCTGGGTGGGGCGCGCGAGCTCAACCGGCGGCCCTGTCCCGCGATGACCGCCCGCGCCGTGGTGGCTGGCCTGGGCGCCACGCTCGGCCCCACGCCGTTCGGCGACTACGTGCGCGAGCCCGCCTTCGCCCGCGCCGCGGCGGACGTGCTGCTGGACCTGAAGGCGGGCCGGCTCTCCCCTCGCGAACTCCAGGACGCCGCGGAGGTGCTGCCTCCGGAGCGTCGCACCCGCGCGCGGGTCCTCGCCCGGCTCTATCACCTGTACGAACAGCGGCTGGCGGAGCTGGGACTCGCGGACCGCGAGGACGTGCTCCGGGGGGCTCGTGAGGCGCTGGACCGGGGCGCGTGGCCCTCGGGCTGGGACGGGGTGACGGGGCTGGTGCTCCACGGCGTCTACGACGTGCGCCCGTCGAAACTGGAGCTGCTGATGGGGCTCGCCGCGGCGTGCGAGGCCCGGCGCGTGTCGCTGCGCGTGGAGACGCCGGTGGGCGGCTCGCCGGTGGCCGACGCGGCGCTCGCGGCGCTGTTCCGCGCCTTCGAGAACCGGGGCGAAACCATGCCCCACGTGGACCTCTTCAAGGCGGACGTCACCTTCGAGGGCCGCCCCTTCACCGACCTGGGCCGGCACCTGTTCTCGCCCCGCGCCGCTCGCGACGCGCTGAAGGGCGCGGTGGACGGGCTGTCCGTGTGGAACGCGACGAACGCGCGCGAAGAGGCCCGCGTGGTGGCCCGCGACGTGCGCCGCCTCATCGACGCGGGCAGCGCGCCGGGCGACATCGCCATCGCGTACCGGGACCTGGGCCCGGAGGCGGGCTGGCTCGCGGAGGCCCTGGGCGACCTGGGCATACCGGTGCGTCTGCCGTGGGGTGAACCGCTCGCGCTCGCGGGGCCGGTGCGATTGGCGCTGGAGCTGCCGGTGTTGATGGAGGACGGCTTCCCGGCCGAACGCGTGGCGGAGCTCGTCTCCAGCCGCTACGTGCCCTCGCTGTCGCGCGGTGGGCCGGATGCACCCGCGACCCTCTTCGCGCTCGCCGCCGCGCGCGACGACCGCCTGGGCGCCACGCGAGGGAAGGGCGCCTACGACGTTCGCCTGGAGGGGCTCGCGCGCCGGATGGCCGCGCAGGGCGGCAAGCGCAAGGAGGACGCGGTCAAGGTGATGGCCGTGCGCGCGCTGCGCGACCGCGTGATGCGGCTCATCGACGAATGCCGCCACATCCCCCAGGAGGCCCCCGCCGCGGAGGCACTCGCCGCGTGGTGGAAGGTCGTGGAGCGGCTGGGCCTGCTGGACTCCGCGGGGCCCCTGGAGGCTCGCGAGGCCGGGTCCCTGGGAGCGCGGATCGAGGACGCGAGGGCCCGGGACGACGCGGCGCTCGCGGCGTTCCGCCAACGGATGGAAGCGCTGCTGCGCTCGCTGCGAGCCGTGGGCGGAGGTCCCCGCGTCACCCGGCGCGTGCTGGGCCGGTGGCTGGCGGACGCGCTGCGCGACGTGCACCTGCCCGCGCGAGGCTCGTCCACGGGCGCGGTGGAGGTGCTGGACCTGTCGGAGGTTCCGGGCCGCACCTTCCGGCATCTCTTCGTCGCCGGGCTCACCGAAGGCCGGCTCCCCGGGCGAGACCCGCCGTCGCCGCTCCTCGGAGACGCGGAGCGCGTGGCGCTCAACCAGCACCTGACCCGGGACGTGTTCCGCCTCACCGGCGGCGAGTTCGACGACCGGGCGCCGTGGCGCCTCACGGAAGACCGGCTGCTCTTCGCCAGCGCGCTCGCGGCGGCGGAGGGCTCGTTGAGCCTGTCGTTCGCGGTGAAGGCCTCGGGCGGACAGGAGCAGGTGCCCTCCGCGTTCCTGGGAGAGGTGCGCCGGCTCACCGGCCACAAGTGGTCCACGCGCACGCTGCCTCCGGTGCTGCCGTTGGACGAAGTGCTCACGCTGCCGGAGCTGCGGCGCACCGTGGCGCTGGAGGCGCTGGCGGGCCTGTCGTTCCCGTCGTTGCGTGTCACGGAGCCGGACCCCGCGGGACAGGTGCTCAAGGACCGCTTCGGCACGGATGACTGGTTCCGCAGCGCCCGCGAGCTGGCCCACATGGAGGCCGCGCGCCTGCGCTTCTTCGGCCGCGAGGACGAACTGCCCGGCGAATTCACCGGCGGCGTGCAGGGCCCCCAACTGGAGCAGAAGCTGCGCGACACGTTCCACTTCGGCCTGGAGCGTCCGTTGTCCGCGAGCGCCCTGTCGAAGTTCGGCAACTGTGGCTTCCAGGGCTTCGTCGCATACGGCCTGAAGGTGGCCGAGCCCGTGGTGGCCAACGAGGAGTTCGACGCTCGGGGCCGAGGCACCTTCTGGCATCGCGTGATGGAAGAGGTCTTCAAGGCGCTCAAGGAGAAGAAGCTCCTGGGCCAGGCGCCGGAGGACATCCCCGAGGAGGTGCTGGAGAAGGCGGTCAAGAAGGCCAGCCGGCACTTCGCGGAGCTGTACCACGTGGGCCACCACGAGCTGTGGAAGCTCGCGGGCGAGAAGGCCCAGGCCATGGCCCGGCGCATCCTGACGGATCCTCGGCATGGCCTACCGTTCGACCCACTGGTGCCCGAAGGCTTCGAGCTGCGCTTCGGCCCCGCCGCCGAGGACAAGCGCTGGAGCGACGTGAAGCTGATGGTGGCGGAGGACGCCATCGTCTTCGAGGGGCAGATCGACCGGCTGGACACGGCCGGTGTGGAAGTGGGCGTCATCGACTACAAGACGGGCCGCCTGGACAAGCGCACGCTGAAGGAGAACCTGCTGCGTTCGGACTTCCAGCTCCCGCTGTACCTCTACGCCGCGCGCGAGGCCGGCCACGTGGGCGCGCGCAACGCGGCGTGGTTCTCGCTGCGCACGGGAGACGCCATCCACCTGTCCTCGGTGATGCCGCCCGCGGAGCTGGAGGACCTGCTGTCCACCGATCCGGAGGTACGCCAGCGCGTGGCGGACGCCGCCGGACTCAACCTGCCCAACGCGGTGGAGTCGCTGGTGCGCCAGCTGCGCAAGGGCGACTTTCCGGCGCGGCCCAATGACTGCGGCAAGTGCGGCTACCGCGCGGTGTGCCGCATCACCGAGCGCCGCATCTCGGACGAGGGGAGCGGATGAGCGACACCGCGCCCCACATGCTCGCGCTGGAGAAGAACCTGGCCCTGATGGCGGGCGCAGGCGCGGGCAAGACGTACAGCCTGGTCACGATGACGCTGCACCTGTTCGCGGGAGCACGGCAGGCGGATCCGCTGCGTCCCTCCCGGCTGTGCATGCTCACGTTCACGGACAAGGCCGCCGCCGAAATGCGCAAGCGCGTCCGCGAGCGCCTGGACGCGCTGGCCCAGGGTGACGTCCCGCTCGACGCGGAGAAGGTGCTGCGCGCGTCGCTCGCGAGGCTGGAGCGCCCGTTCCCCACGCAGGACGCGTGGCGCAAGGTGCGCGAGGAGCTGGGCGCCGCGACGGTGGGCACGTTCCACTCGCTCTGCGGTCAGCTCCTGCGCCGCGCGCCGCCCGCGGTGGGCATTGATCCCGCCTTCGAGGTGCTCGACGAACTGGAGGCATCGGGCCTGCTGGAGGACGTCACCGAACGCGTCGTCCTGGACGCGCTGGAGGGCGGCGACGCGCGCGTGCGCGAGCTGTGCGCGGAGCTGGGCTTCTCCGGCTCCGGCTTCTCCGACGGGCTCGTGGCCGCGCTGATGGACGTCTACGGCACGCTGCGCGAGGAGGGCCTCAAGGCCGCCACCGCGCGCGTGGGCGACGGCGTGGCGGACAAGGCGCAGCTCGAAGCCCTCATCGACGATTGCCGCCGCCTCTGTCTGGACGCCCGCGCCCAGGACACCAAGGGCGAGTGGAGCAACCTCCTGTCCGCAGCCGAGCCCGCGCTGAAGGGCATGACGCCGGACACGTTCATGCAGCCGGCCCACTTCCCGACGCTGCGCAATGTGCTGCTGTCGGAGCCGCGCAACCTGGCCAACCTGCGCAAGGGCGCGGGCGCGTGCTTGAAGGAGCTGCTCTGGAGAGTGAAGGGCAAGAGCGACGGCTCCGTGCGGCGGCTGGAGGATGCCTACGCCGCGTGGCGCACGGCGCCCTTCGAGGCGACCTTCCGCGACCTGTTGACCCAGGTGGAGGAGCGGCACGACGCGGAGCTGACCCGGCGCAACGTGTTCGACTTCACCTCGCTGCTGGTGAAGGCGCGCGACCTGCTGCGCGACCATCCGGAGTTCCGTCAGCAGGTGCAGGAGCGGCAGGGCGCGCTGTTGGTGGACGAGTTCCAGGACACCAACCGGTTGCAGCTGGAGCTGGTGCTGCTCCTGTCGGAGAAGCGCGAAGGCGGCCCGCGCGAGCTGACGCCGGACGCGGACCTCGTGGCCGCGCTGCCCCTGGAGCCCGCGTTCCTGTGCGCGGTGGGTGACCGCAAGCAGTCCATCTACGAGTTCCGTGGCGCGGACGTGTCCGTGTTCAAGGTCCTCGCGGACAAGATTGACGCCGAGGGCGGCATGCGCGGCTTCCTCCAGAACAACTACCGCTCGCTGCCCGGTGTCCTGTCCTTCTTCAACCGCGCGTTCGCTGGGCTGCTCGTGGCGAAGGAGTCAACGCCCCGTCCCTTCGAGGTCGTCTACGAACCCGAGACGGACGACCTGTCGCCCACGCGCCCGGATCTGGTGGATGGGCCCGTGGTGGAGCGGCTCACCCTGCCGGAGGCCGACACCGCCCCGGAGCTGCGCGAGTACGAAGCGGACGCGGTGGCCCGCAGGCTGCGGGTGATGCTCGCGCCGGGTGCTCCGCCGGCGGTGATGGCGGAGGACAAGAAGGGCCTGCGTCCCGCGCGCGGCGGCGACGTGGCCATGCTCTTCCGGACCTTCACGCACCTGGAGGAGTACCGGCAGGCGTTGATCCGCCATGGCGTGCCGCACCGGGTGCTGCGAGGCCGCGGGTTCTACGGGGCGCAGGAGGTGCGCGACCTCGCCTCGTTGCTGGCGCTGCTCGCGGACGCGGACGACGCGCTGGCGTTCGCCGCGGTGCTGCGCTCGCCGCTGGTCGGCCTGTCGGACGCGTCGCTGTTCCGGCTCGCGGGGGACCTGCCGCTGTCGCTCGGCTCACCCCGGTTGGTGGATGAAGAGGTCCGCGCCGCCATGTCCGCGCGTGAGCAGTCGCGGCTCGCGCGCTTCCTGGAGCTCATCCCCGTGCTACGGCGAGAGAGGGATCGGCTGGGCGTGCATGCCCTCCTGCAGGCAGCGTTGGACGCGACCGGCTACCGCGAAGCCCTCGCGGGCTCTCCCTACGCGGAGCAGGCGAGCGCGAACGTGGAGAAGCTCCTGTCGCTGGCGGCGCGCAGGGACGAGCGCGGCACGGGAGGCTGCGTGGCCTTCGCGCGCGAGCTGCGCCAGCTGGCGGACTCCGACCCCAACGAGGCCCAGGCGGACCTGCTGGACGAGGGCGACCCTCGCGCCGTGCAACTGCTCACCATCCACCGCGCCAAGGGCTTGGAGTGGCCGGTGGTCATCGTGCCCGGGATGGGAGGACGCCGCCGTACCACGTCCGCTCGGGCGTACTTCGAGCGCTCCTTCGGCCTGGCCCTGCGGCCGTGGATGCCGGACTCGCTGGACACCTTCACCTCCGAACGCTTCGAGGCCGTGCGCGCCGAGCTGAAGGCCCGCGAGGACGCCGAATACCTGCGCCTGCTCTACGTGGCCCTCACGCGCGCCAAGGACCTGCTCGTGCTGTCCGGCGGCGAGGAGAAGCGCGCGGGCACGGACACGTGGTGGCATCGCGTGGACCGACGGCTGGACGCGGATCCGGACCTGCGTGCGCTCGCCAACGACTTGGACGTGGAGCAGCTGCCGCCGCCCGCGGATCCGGAGCCGCCCACGGCGGAGCAGCTCGAACAGGCGCGGATCCGCCTGGAGTCCGCGCTGGAGCGCATGTCCGTCGAAGCCTCCGGCGCCGGTGCCGAAGTGTTCACCGACGCCCCGGCGGTCGCCTCCGTGCGCGCGGTCCAGGACTTCCTCACCTGTCCTCGCCGCTACCACCAGCTCCATCGGCTGGGGCTCGCCGTCGGATCCGAACCGTGGGAGGCCCCCGTGCGCGCCGCGCCCCTCTTCGTGGAGCCCGATGGCTGGCTGCCCGTGGAGCGTCCGGACCAGCTCGTCACACGGCTGTTACGCGAAGTGGACCTGTCACTCGCGGGCGCGGACGTGGAGGCCTCCGAGCGGCGCGCGCACCTGGAGAACCTGCTGCGGAGCGCGGGCCGGGATCCGGACGAGGACGACCTGGGGGACGTGCTCGCCACCGTGGAGCGCTTCCTGGACACGACGTTCGCCCGCCAGCTCGCGGCGGTGCCCGCGTCCACCATCCACCGGGGCTTGGACTTCGTGCTGGACCTGGATGACAGCGCCAGCGTGGAGGGCGCGGTGGATCTGCTCTGGGAGTCGCCGGACGGCGAGGCCGTGGCGGTGCTCCTTCGCCCGGGTGCTCGCCACCCCCTGGGCCCGGCCTCATGTGTCCATGAGCTGACGGCCCTGGCCCTGGCGTCCGCGCGGATGGTTCGCGAGGGGGTGGCGGTGCGGGTGGGCGTGGCCTTCCTGGGCGACGCCTCCCCAGAGCCGGAATTCCTCCCGGCCGGATCCGCCGACGCCGGGGCGGTGCGCCGGCTGGCCGAGGGCGTCCGAGCGCTTGTCCAGGCCGAAATGTCCCGGGCATGGCCGGGGTGGGACAGGGCGGCCTGCCAGGCCCTTCACTGCGGCTTCGCGGAACACTGTCACCCGGCCCCTCCCGCGTGCTAAGCGGCGGGCACCATGCCGAACGTCGTCGTCATCGGAGCGCAGTGGGGAGATGAGGGGAAGGGCAAGGTCGTCGACCTTCTCACCGAGCACGCCCAGGTGGTCGTCCGTTTCCAGGGCGGCAACAACGCGGGGCACACGCTGGTGGTGGGTGGGCAGAAGACCGTCCTGCACCTGATTCCGTCTGGCATCCTTCACCCGGGCAAGACGTGTGTCATTGGCAACGGAGTGGTGGTGGATCCCGCCGTCCTCGTCGGGGAGATCGACGCGCTCAAGCCGCGCGGCTTCCTCAAGGATGACGCCCAGTTGCTCATCTCCGACAACGCCCACGTCATCTTCCCGTGGCACAAGCTGCTGGACAGCTTCCGTGAGAAGGCGCGCGGTGGCAGCGCCATCGGCACCACGGGGCGGGGCATTGGTCCGGCGTACGAGGACAAGGTCGCCCGCCGGGGCATCCGCGTGCGGGACCTGCTCCACCCGGAGCGCCTGCGCCGCCGCATCGACGAGCGCCTGCCCGCCGCGCTGGAGGAGCTGAAGGACCTCTGCGCCCAGGCCGGCGTCGACGTGCCGCGCCTGGAGACGCCGCAGGTGCTGGCGGAGTTCTCCGCCCTGGGCGAGCGGCTGCGCCCCTACGTGCACGACGTGTCCCTCTTCCTCTCCGAGCAGGTCCGCCGCGGCGCCCGCATCCTCTTCGAGGGCGCGCAGGGCACGCTGCTGGACGTGGATCACGGCACCTATCCGTTCGTCACCAGCTCCAACTGCGTGGCGGGCAACGCCGCGGTGGGCTCGGGCCTGGGTCCCACGGCCATCGACAAGGTGATGGGCATCAGCAAGGCGTACACCACGCGCGTCGGCGGAGGCCCGTTCCCCACGGAGCTGAGCGACGAGCTGGGAGACCGGCTGCGCAAGGTGGGCGACGAGTTCGGCGCCACCACGGGCCGCCCGCGCCGCTGCGGCTGGCTGGACGGCGTGGTGCTGCGCTACGCGGTGCGCGTCAACGGCCTGTGGGGCCTGGCGCTCACCAAGCTGGACGTGCTCAGCGGCATCAAGACGCTCAGCATCTGCAACGCGTACGAACTGGACGGCCAGCGCGTCACCGAGCTGCCCGGTGACTACGAGGACCTGGCGCGCGTGAAGCCCATCTACGAGTCGCTGCCCGGCTGGGACGAGAAGATCGCCGGCGTGCGCACCTTCGACGAGCTGCCGGAAGCCGCCAAGCGCTACGTGCGCCGCGTGGAAGAGGTCAGCGGCGTGCCCGTGGTGTGCGTGTCCGTGGGCGCCGACCGCGGCGAGACGGTGCTCCTGCAGAACCCCTTCCGCAGCTAGGAAGGACGCAGGCCGCAGTGGTCCTGGCCCGCCGGGGGCCAGGACGGGAGAGGGACATGGTTCGCACGCGCAGGTTCCAGCTCGGGGTCTCGGCGGTGGTGTGGCTCGGCACGTTGGCGGTGCCAGCCTGGGCCCAGGGCCCCGGCC
>NZ_RAWQ01000002.1:0-156602 GCF_003668965.1 Corallococcus sp. AB030 | reverse complement strand
ATCGGCATCATCCCCGGCACCGTGGGCGCGGACGGCCGTTACCAGCCCCGGGCCGGCTACCCGAACACGGACATCGAAATCCCCATCTACACCCACCTGCCGCTCAGCGGGGAGCAGGGCACGGACCCCATGAGCCGCAACCACATCAACGTGCTGACGCCGCATGCCCTGGTCGCGCTGCCCGGGGGCGCCGGCACCGCGGCGGAGGCAGTCCTGGCCTTGCGCTATGGCAAGCCGCTCATCCTGCACGGGCCACCGGAGCTGTTCCGGCGCTTCCCGGTGGAGGCCGAGCGCACCACCTCCCTGGAGCGGGTGGCCGAGTTCCTCCTGGCCGCCACCCGCTAGGCGGCAGGCGGGCTCAAGCAGGGCCTTGGTGAAGGGGAAGCCGCCCCACGGGGTGGCAAAAGATTCTAGGATGGACGTCGTGGGGAGGGGTGTGCACCGCGCGTGCACGTCCGTCACCCATCACGTCCGCCATCATGATCAACCCCGACTATCCGTTGGCCAGCTGGTTCCTCGCGGTCTCCACCTCGGTCTTCCTGGTCGTCTACGCATTGCCGTTGCTGTTCATCCCGCTGCGTTGGGCGCGTTGGTTCGGGTGGGAGCTGCCCACGGGCAACAACGACTTGACGGTCTACTTCGCGCGTTGCCTGGGCGGCCTGGCGCTGTCCGTCATCATCGCGGTGGTGCAGTTCATCCCGGACCCCAAGAGCCACCTGGTCATCTTCGAGCTCATCGGCCTCATCGGTGGACTGATGACGGCGGTGCACGTCTGGGGCGCGGTGCGCAAGCAGCAGCCCTGGCCGGAGACGGCGGAAATCCCCCTCTACGGCGCCATGTGCCTGGGCGCCCTGTACCTGCGCTTCGCCAACCTGTCCTGAGCGGAAAGCCCCTTAAGGATGCCCTCCACGCAGCCCATTGATCCCGCTGTCGCGATGCTGGCCCCGTACATGCCGGCGGCCATCCTCGCGCGGCTTGGGAGCCAGGATGCGGACGCGCTGCCCCGGGTGGAGGGCGTGCGGGGCGCCATCCTGCTGCTGGACATCGCGGGCTTCACGCCCATCGTGGTGGGGCTGAGCGGCGCGGGCCCTCGCGGCATCGACGCGCTCCAGCGCCTGCTGACGAACTACTACACGGAGATGATCGACGTCGTCCGCGACCACGGCGGGGACATCTACCAGTTCGCCGGCGACTCCATCCTCGCGTGCTTCGAGTCCGCGCCCGAGGAAGCGGACGCGGACGTCGTGCAGCGAGCGGCGGTGTGCGCGCTGGGCGTGCAGCGCAGGCTCGCGCGCTTCGCCCGGCTGGAGCTGTTGGGCCAGCGCTTCGGCGTGTCGTCGCGCATCGGCATCGGCTTTGGTGAGGCCACCCGCATCGTGATGGGCACCACCGGCCTGTGGATGCACCCGGCGCTCGTGGGAGAGCCGCTGGCGCAGGCGGTGGGCGCGGAGAAGCAGGCCACGGTGTCGGAGGTCGTCCTCAGCCCGCGCGCCTGGGCGGCGCTGCCGGAGTCCGCGCGCAGGGGCGATCCACGCGAGGGCGGCAACCACCGGCTGGCGCTCGACGCGCCGGTGGAGTCGGTGAAGCGCCCGCTGCCCGCGCCCACGGGTGGGGCGGAGCTGGTGGGCCGGTGCGCGCTGCTCCTGCACCCGGTGCTCTTCACGAAGATCACCACCGCGCACCAGGAGTTCGCGGGCGACTTCCGCGACGTCACCTGCTTCTTCGTGCGCTTCACCCACGCGCGGGCGGACACGGATCCGGACGCGTTCACCCACGACCTCAACGCCTACTACGAATACGTCCAGCGCGAGTCCGCCCACCACGGCGGCGTGTTGCTGATGACGGACTTCACGGACAAGGGCAACGTGCTCTACGTCCTGTTCGGCGCGCCCACCGCCCAGCAGAACAAGGAGGTGCTGGCGTGCCGGCTGGCCTGCAAGCTGCTCAAGGCCCGGGCGCAGTTCCCCTTCCTGGATGAGCTGCAGATCGGCATCGCCACCGGCCACGCCTACTGCGGGGACATGGGCTCGCCCACGCGCAAGGGCTACTCGGCGCTGGGCGAGGTCGTGAACATGGCCGCGCGCCTGATGACGCACGGCGGACACCAGGACGGCGTGCACCTGTGCGCCAACACCCAGGCGCGCTCGCAGCAGGGCGGCTTCGCCACGGAGTTCGTGGAGGACGCGAAGCTCAAGGGCGTCTCGCGTTCGGTGCCGGTGTACCGGCTCTTGGGGGAGACGCGCCGCAGCCTCTTCATCAAGGGCCGGGGCGACATCATCGGCCGCAGCCGCGAGCTCAACGTGCTGCACGCGTCGCTCAACGCGGCCTTCGCCGGCCAGGGCCGCGTGAGCGTGGTGTCCGGCGAGGCGGGCATCGGCAAGTCGCGGCTGGGCGCGCGCGTGCTGGAGGACGCGGAGGAGGGCGGCGCCCGGGCGCTGTACGGCGTCTGCTACTCCTACGAGGCCTTCACCCCCTTCTTCCCCTGGAAGGAGGTGCTGCTCCAGGCCTTCGGTCTGCACGACTCGGACGACACCGAGGCGCAGCTCACGCGCCTGCGGCAGGGGCTGGACGGCCTGGAGGACGTGGGGCCGGAGTGGATTCCCGTGGTCGCGGGCATCCTCGGCATGTCGCTGGAGGAGACGTCCGCCACGGCGGGGATGGACGCGCGGCGCAAGCAGCAGAAGGTGTTCCAGATCGTCTTCCAGCTCCTGGAGAAGCTCAGCCGCGCGCAGCCGCTGCTGCTCTTCTTCGAGGACCTGCACTGGGCGGACTACATCTCGTTGGATCTGCTCCAGTACCTGGCGGTGCGCGTGGGCTCGCACCGCATCATGGTGCTGGCGACGATGCGCCCGGGCGACCAGCTCCGCGGGCTGCGCGACCTGCCGGAGTTCGTCCCGGTGGACCTGACGAGCCTGGACGAAGAGGACACGCGGGCGCTCCTGCGCTTGCACCTGCGCCTGTCGCCGCCGGACGTCGCGCTGGAGGACCGGCTGCTCGCGAAGGTGCAGGGCAACCCGTTCTTCATCGAATCCATCGTGGAGGGCCTGGCGGAGCAGGGCTACCTGGGACCGGTGGAGCCCGGATCGCAGCGGATGGAGCTGAAGCGCGGCCTCCAGGACCTGCTGCTGCCGGACTCCATCCAGGACGTGGTGCTGTCGCGCATCGACCTGCTCAGCGAGACGGAGAAGCTGGTGGTGAAGGTGGCGTCCGTCATCGGGCGCATCTTCACGCTGGACGCGGTGGCGGCGCTGGTGCCCACCCTGGGCCACGGCGTGCTGCGCGAGGCCATGGACACGCTCCAGCGCCTGGGCCTCATCCTGCTGGAGACGGAGGAGCCGTACACCTGCCTCTTCAAGCACATCGTCATCCGCGACGTGGCCTACAACACGCTGCTGGTGTCCGCGCGTGAGGACCTGCACCGCCGGCTCGCGCGCTACCTGGAGGCCCGCGCCAACGACAACCTCGCGGCCTCCGCGGGTCTGCTCGCGTTCCACTTCCTCGCGGGCAACGTGGAGGACAAGGGCCTGGCGTACACGCTGATGGCGGCCCGCAGCGCGCGGGCGCAGTACGCGAACGACGACGCGCTCTACCACTACAACCGGGGCCTGGAGCTGCTCGGCACCGTCGTTCCGGTGGACCCGGAGGTGACGCTGCTCCAGACGCGCCGGGTGATGCAGGAGCTGGCGGAGACGCTGCTCCAGGCAGGCCACTACGCCAACGCCATCCTGATGTTCGAGCAGTGCCTGGTGGACGAGGAGGAGCCCCCTCGCCAGGCGGAGCTGCACCTGGGCCTGGGCCGCGCGCACCAGGAGAAGGGCGAGTCCGCGCTCGCCACGCAGCACCTGGAGAAGTCGCTGGTGCTGAGGGGCCGCAGCCTCCCCGGGAGCCTGGCCGCGCTGGGCCTGCGCACGCTGGCGAACCTGGTGCTCCGGGGGCTCGCGACGCTGCTGCCCTTCATCTTGCGTCCGCTGCCGGCGGCGAGGCTGGGCAACTACCTGCAGCAGCTGTCCACGCTCAACTCTCTCATCCGCATCTACTACTTCGCGGACATCACCAAGCTCACCTGGGCGACGCTGGTGTCCACCAACATGGCGGAGCGCTCGCGCAACGACTACGCCATGAGCATGGCGCGCGGTTACTACGGCACGCTCTTGTTCGGAGCGGGGCTGCTCAAGCGCTCGCGCTACCACTGTGAGAAGGCGCTGGAGTACGCGCGCCGCTCCAAGGATCCGGTGGCGGAGGGGCTCGCGCTCAGCCGCCTGGGCATCCAGGCCTTCTTCGCCAACGAGCTGGAGCGCGCGCGCGAATTCCAGGAGGAGGCCGTCTCCACGCTGCGCCAGGTGGGCGAGCGCTGGGAGCGCCAGACGTCGCTGATGATGCAGGCCACGGGCGAGTTCCTCCACTCGCGCTTCCGCACGGCGGTGGCGCTCTACGAGCAGATGGGGACCATTGGCGTGGAGCTCAACGCGCTGATGCACCAGGGCTGGGCGCACTCGTGGGCGCCCATGTGCCGCTACCTGTTGGGCGAAGGTGACGTGGGCGAATTGTGCGCGGAGCTGGAGCAGGGCCTGCGCATCAGCGAAGAGGTGGCGGACCTGGCCAACCAGTGCGCCAGCCTCAACCACCTGGCCAACGTCACGGTGCGCGAGCACCAGGTGGAGGAGGCGGCGCTCGTCGCGGTGCGCTGCTTCGAGAGCATCTGGAGCTATCAGGTGCTGGTGCCCTTCCTCCAGGTGGGGCTGGTGGACGCGGCGGAGGCGGCCCTCTTCGCGCTGGAGGAGGGCGCCACGGTGGTGCCGCGCAAGAAGCTGCTGAAGGTCGTGCGGCTGTCCTGCCTCAAGGCGCGCGTCATCGCGAGGCTCTATCCGTACCTGAAGGGCCCGGCGCTGCGCGTGACAGCGCGCTCGCTGGCCCTGCGCAAGGGACCCAAGGCCGCGGAGCCCGTGTTCCTGGAGGCCATCGCCGTCCTGGAGAAGAGCCCCAACCGCTGGGAGACGGGCGTGGCCTACTTCGACGCGGCGGTGGCGCTGCCGAACCGGCGCGAGGAGTTCCTCGCCCGAGCGCGCGCCATCTTCACGGAGGTGGAGGCCCGCGCGGAGCTGCGCCGCATGGACCGCTCGCTTCCAGGCCACCCTCCAGGCCCCGCCGGTGGAGGCGCTTGTTGCTCCCCAGGCCTCAAGGTCCCGTGACGCTCGCGTGATGTGACGCGCCTGACGCATTCCTTGTCCCGTCAGGCGGGGCCCCTAGACTGCGTGCTTCTCCTTCGACCTCACGCACCGGGCCATGATCACCGCGCCGCTCCGCTTCCAGCTCAGTCCCGTCATCGTCATCTACATGCTCGTGGTCCACGGGCTGGCCGCGCTGGCGTTCTTCCTGCCCTGGCCGCCGTACGCGCTGCCGGTGGCGCTGGCCGTGTACGTGTCCATTGGTCTGGGCACGACGGTGGGGCTGCACCGGCTCCTGTGCCACCGCGCCTTCGCGTGCCCCCGCTGGGTGGAGTACGCGCTGGTGTCGGTGGCCATGCTCACCGCGCAGGGCAGTCCGCTCCTGTGGGCCGCGAACCACCGGCTGCACCACGCGAAGGCGGACGTGGACGGGGACGTGCACTCGCCGCTGCGCGGCTTCTGGTACGCGCACATGGGGTGGATCCTCAACGAGTCCTCCACGGAAGAGGACGGCTGGCGCACCTGGTGCCGCGACATGGCGGACGACGGCTACTACCACTGGCTCTTGCGCTACCGCATCGCGCCGCAGGTGCTGGGCGTGCTCTTCGTGGGGCTGACGTTCGGCTGGCGCACGGTGCCCGCGTACTTCTTCCTGCCCGTGGTGTGCTGGATGCAGAGCACCTACGCGGTGAACTCCGTGTGCCACGCGGCGTTCGGCAAGCGCGTCCACGACACGCGCGACCACAGCCGCAACGTGTGGTGGGTGAGCGTGCTCGCGCTGGGCGAGGGCTGGCACAACAACCACCACGCCTTCCCCGCGTCCGCGCGGCACGGTTGGGTGTGGTGGCAGTGGGACCCGGGTTGGCTCTTCATCCGGGCGCTCCAGGCCCTGGGGCTGGCGTGGGACGTGCGCCTGCCGTCCCGGATCAGGTCAGGACCTGCGGCGTGAGGCCCAGCGCGGGCATCCGCTCCGCGTCCCACGCCTCGATGGCGTCCAGCCCCGCGATGTAGCGGCGCTCCTTGTTCTTCACCGGGTTGCGGATGCTGACGATCTCCGGCCCGGAGAAGAGGATGGTCTGCTTGTATCGGGGCAGGTCGCTCATCATCAGCTTGGACGCGTAGTGCCGCGCGATGTTGGGCAGGCTGCCCAGCGTGTGGCACAGCCGCTGGAAGTGCTCCACCACCTCCGACGCGTGCATCTGCTTGGGCCGGTGGCACAGCGTGTAGCCGTCGTAGTCACGGCTGGTGGTGCCGGGCAGCAGCCGGTCCTCGGCCTTGAGCTCGCGGAAGAAGGGCGTCTCCGGATACGGGCACACGATGCCCAGGAACGTGACGGAGAAGTACTTCAGGTCCGCCAGGTAGTCCGGCAGCCGGTGCAGGTACTCGTTGGTGTCGCCGTCCGAGCCGACGATGAGCCCGAAGGACAACAGGATGCCGGCGGAGAAGACGCGGCGGATGACGGCATCCACCTCCGACAGCTTGTTCTGCCCCTTGTTCATCGCCTTGAGCGACTCCGGGTTGAGCGACTCCAGGCCGGTGTAGACGTAGCGGCAGCCCGCCTTCGCCATCAACTTCACCAGCGAGTCGTCCTTCAGCACGTTGAAGGTGAGCGCGCAGCCCCACGTCTTCTTCAGGGGGATGAGCGCTTCACACAGCGCGCGCAGGTACTTGGGCGAGCCGCCCAGGTTGTTGTCCAGGAAGACGAACGCGTCCCCCATCAGCCCCAGGAAGTTCGGGTTCCAGCGCATGCGCGTCTGGATTTCGTCGATGACCTCCGGGATGGGCCGGAAGCGGTAGCGCTCGTGGCCGGTGAGCACGCAGAAGTTGCAGGTGAAGGGGCAGCCGCGGGACGCCTCGATGCCCGGCAGGCGCACCTTGTTGTGCGTGAAGTCGATGAGTTCGTAGCGGTACGGCCGGATGGCGGCGGCGCCCTGGGACGGCAGGCTGTAGCGGGGCTTCAGCTCGCCCTTCTCGAAGTCCGCGATGAGCGCGGGCACGTTGGACTCCGGCTCCCCGGTGATGACCGCGTCGAAGTACTTCGCCGCGTCGTCGGGGAAGTGGCCCGCGTGCCGGCCTCCCGCCACCGTCGTCATGCCGCGCTGACGGAAGAGGGTGGAGAGGACCTTGGTGTGCTCGTAGTACGAGTGCAGGTACGAGAAGAAGACGAGGTCCCAGTGCCGGTCCAACGGCAGCTCCGCCTCCTTCTCGTTGAAGATCTCCACCTCCGCGTGCTCCGGGCACAGGCCCGCGATGAGCTCCGGCACGGAGGACTGCATGATGGAGGGTTCCTTGATTCGCAGCCGGGTCGGATGGGTGTACGTGGCGATGATGGCGATGCGCATGCGTGCGGGCCCGGCGGCGGCGCGGACGAAACGAGGCGCGCTCGCATTCGTGTTTTCACCTGCCGGACCGCGTCCCCCTTCGTCGGCGGAGGATCACCCGGAGTCCGGACGGTGGCAAAGGATCTCCATCGCACGCGCCGCACTCCGCGTGTTTCCGGTGGCAGCGGACGACCCAGGAGGACCTATCTCGTGTGGGGGCCGTGCTGATAGATCTTTGAAACATGGATACTTCTCCTTCGCCAGCCGCCCCGGGTTGGCCGTTTAAGCGTTACTTCTGGATTTCCATCGTGTTCGCGGTGGCGCTGGGCTCGCTCGCGTTGCGCTCGGGATTCATGCCGGATGACTTCATCTGGCTGGGCGTCTGGGACAACATTCCGCCGCCCGCGCCGCTGGGGAACACGCCCCTGGACGTGTACCGCACGGCCACGGGCATCCCGGAGCACACGCTGCACCTGGCGCAGGTGGGCGTCTTCCCGTGGTGGGTGGAGCCCACCGTGCGCGTCGCGTTCTTCCGGCCCCTGGGCAGCCTGCTCTACGGACTGGACCACGTGCTCTACAACCGCGTGGCGGTGGCCTACCAGTTCCACTCGTTGCTCTGGTACGTGGGCCTGGTGGTGCTGGCGGGCGTGCTGCTCAAGCGCGTGCTGCCCACGGCGGTGGCGGGTGTGGCGATGTTCCTCTTCGCCATCTGGGGCTCGCACGCGGCGGTGCTGGGCTGGCTGTCCTACCGCAGCGTGGTGATGTCGCTGCTCTTCGGCGTCCTCGGCATCTTCCTCCACGTGAAGTGGCGGGAGGAGAAGCGCACGAGCACCCTGGTGGGCGCGCTGGTGTCCTTCGCGCTGGCGCTCCTGTGCGGCGAGACGATGGTCATCCTCAGCCCGTACGTGCTGGCCTACGAGGCCTTCTCCGGCCCGGGGCAGGCGAAGGACAAGCTCAAGGGGCTCATCCCCTTCGGCGTGCTGATGGCCATCTACTTCGCGGCGTACCGGGCCATGGGCTACGGCGCGGGCGGCTCGGACATGTACCTGGACGCCCTGGGCACGCCCGTGGCGTGGTTCCAGGCGATGCTCGGGCGCGTCCCGGCCGCCATCGCGGGCCTGACGCTGAACGCGCCTCCGGACTTCATCTTCGACCAGTCCCTGGTGCCCCTCTTCACCCTCCTGGGCGCGGTGGGTTTCACGCTGTTCGCGCTGCTGGTGTGGGGTGTGTGGCCCCGGCTGGAGGCCGCGGAGCGCCGCACGGTGGGCTGGATGCTGACGGGCGCGTTCGTGGCCACGTGGATGTCCAACTCCGCCTTCGCCGGCTCGCGCACGCTCATCGTGCCCAGCCTGGGCATGGCGGTGGGCCTGGCCGTGGTGCTGCGCCACGCGTGGAAGGGGCGGGCGAAGACGTTCCGCGCGGGCGCGGTGCTGGCCGGCGCGGCGGTGATGGCCTTCATCCATGTCGTGGGCTCGCCGTACCTCTGGTGGCAGACCATGGAGCAGTACTCCCAGGCGGACGCGCTCATGGGCCGCGTGCAGGCGCGCTACGAGGAGGCGTTCGATCAGACGAAGCTCTCCAATCAGCGCGTGGTGGTGCTCAACGCCCCCAACGGCATCATCGGCATCTACGGCTCCGTGCGCTGGTGGTCCTCGGGCAATCCGCTGCCGAAGGCCTGGTGGGTGCTGTCCTATTCGCTCTACGAGCAGAAGGTGACGCGCACCGGCCCGAACTCGGTGGAGCTGGAGCTCACCAAGGGCGGCCACTTCCTGGACTCCGTGGAGGAGCGCATCCACCGCGCCGCGCGCCACCCGGTGCACAAGGGCGACGAGTTCGACATGAAGGGCATGATGGTGCGCATCGAGGAGGCGGACGCGGAGGGACCCACGCGCATCTCCTACACCTTCGATGTGCCGCTGGAGGACCCGTCGCTGAAGCTGGTCCAGTGGCAGAACAAGAAGGTGGTGCCCTGGGTGCCGCCGGCCGTGGGTGGACCGTCGTCTTCCCTCAACGTCCGGGTCGTGCAGTAGGGCAGGGCAGCAGCAGGTGGCGCGGGGGACTGCTCCCCCGCGCCCGGGCTTTCTTCAGCCCACCAGCCGAACCACGGCCAGCGTGATTCCGTAGACGATGACGGACACCAGCGCGGCCGCGGGGATGGTGAACACCCACGCCCAGATGATGCGGCCGGCGGTGCCCCACTTCACGGCCCGCCAGCCGCGCGTGGACCCCACGCCGACGATGGCGCCGGTGATGGTGTGCGTGGTGGAGACGGGGATGCCCAGCTCCGCCAGCGCGATGATGGTGACGCCGCCGCCCGTCTCCGCGCTGAAGCCGCCAATGGGCGCCAGCTTCGTGAGGCTGTGGCCCATGGTGCGGATGATGCGCCAGCCGCCGAAGAACGTGCCCATCGCGATGGCGGCGTGGCAGGAGATGATCATCCACCAGTCGATGTGGAACGGGCGGTCGCGCCAGATGGTGCCGAAGAGCACCACCGCGATGATGCCCATGACCTTCTGCGCGTCGTTGGTGCCGTGGCTGAAGGAGAAGATGGCGGACGACACCAGCTGCAGCCGGCGGAACCAGGTGTCCACGCGCAGCGGCGTCTGACGGTGCACCGCCCAGGTGCTGGCCAGCATCATCCCGATGCCCAGCGTCATGCCGATGAGCGGCGACAGCACGATGAAGGCCGCGATGCGCGCGATGCCGCTGCCCACCAGGCCCTCGAAGCCCAGCACGGGCAGGGTGGCGCCAATCATCCCGCCCGCCAGCGCGTGCGAGGAGGACGAGGGCAGCCCCCACCACCAGGTGAGCAGGTTCCAGACGATGGCGCCCATCAGCGACGAGAAGATGACCATCAGCACCGCGGCGGGGCCGGCGGCGCGGAGCATCTCGAAGTTGATGATGCCCTTGCCCATGGTGTTGGCCACGTGCACGCCGCCCGCGAAGGCCGCGATGAAGTTGAAGAACGCGGCCCATGCGACAGCCAGGTTCGGCGACAGCACGCGCGTGGACACCACGGTGGCAATGGAGTTCGCCGCGTCGTGGAAGCCGTTGATGAAGTCGAAGATGAGCGCGACGATGACGATGGCGACGACCGCTGCGAGCAGCATCTCAGCTGTGCTCCAGCACGACGCCCTCGATGACGTTGGCCACGCCCTGGCACTTGTCCGTGGCCGTCTCGATGAGGTCGTAGATCTCCTTCCACTTGATGATGGTCAGGGTATCCACGCCGCTCTTGAACAGCCGGCCCATGCCCGCGCGCAGCGCCTCGTCCGCCTGGGACTCCAGGTGCTTGATCTCCTTGCAGCCCGCGAGGATCTGCTCCGGCTTCTTGATGAGCCGCAGCGCCGCGACGACCTCCTGCACCTTCAGCGTGGAGAGCACCAGCAGCCGCGCCAGCTCCGTGGCATCCGCCCGGGTGGATTCGATCTCGTAGTACAGCAGGCGCGCCGCCGCCGCGTTGGTCAGGTCCAGCACGTCGTCGATGCGCGACAGCAGCGTGTGGATCTGCCCCCGGTCGAACGGGGTGATGAACTGCTGGTGGAGGCGGTTGAAGGCCGTGTGGGTGACCTCGTCGCCCTTGTGCTCCACGTCCTTGAGGGCCTGGACGCGCGTGGGCACGTCCCGGAAGTCGCTCAGGAGCTCGTGTAGGAGCTTTGCTCCCTCGACAGTTCTGGCGCATTGCGCGTCGAAGTCGTCGAAGAACTCGTCCGACTTCGGCATCAGCTTTTCGAGCATGGGGATCTCCCTCGGCGCCTGGAGGGACAGGAGCTGTCAGCCGCGGGAGGGTGGTGGCGCCTCTAGGGGGTGACACTCCCGTGACGCGGGAGTGACTACCCTACCTGGAGAGATTCGCCAGTGTTCCGTGTGAAAACGCACGGATTCCAAGGGGTTGGCGCTTGACGCAGGCGGCCGCTCAGACGACGCGGTTGCGCAGCTCCTCGAAGAATCCCACCCACAGTTGCCACATCTCCTCGGCACCGCGGGTGATGGTGGCCAGCTCCTCGTCCGTGTACGCGAGCCCCATCGTGTGGCCGGCCGTCTCCACGTGGTCCGGCTCCTGCTTCACGTGGATGTCCACCCAGGGCAGGGACTTGAGGCCCGTGGTGCGGCGCACCAGCTTGCCCAGCTTGGCCACCATGGTGAGGTCCGCCACCTCCGTGCCGTAGAGGAAGCCCAGGCCGGTGAGGTGGCTGTCCGTGGAGCGCTGGTACCCGTCGATGAGCCGGCGCGTCGCGGGCGTCATGTCCGCCTCGGACACGCCCGCCTGGGTGAAGCCCGCGTCCGTCATCGTCTGGATGAAGAAGCGCTCGTGCGCGCGCGCCGGGTCTCCCTCGCCCACCTCCTGGTTGAGGATGTGCGTCACCGCCGTCTTCATCTCCATCTGCGGGCAGACGGCGATCAGCTTGCCCAGGAAGGTGGGGAAATAGTGCAGGGGGTGCCACCACTGACCCAGCACCAGCTCCGCCTGGTCGCGGCTGAAGGCCTTCTCGTCCACCACCTCGAAGAACCGGTGCTTGATCAGCTGTTCACGGTGGGGATTCTTCGCCAGTGCCGCCTCGATGGTCTGGTTCCGCATTGCCGCCTCCAGGGTGGTCCAAAAGGGCTGGGTCGGCGTTTATCACAAAGCAGGACTGTGATTCTCGGAAATGTGGAAATACAAGTTCAACGTGACTACGTGGTTTACCGCCAGTGTGGAACGTGCAGGCGGACAAGGGCGGGCTGTTCGGGGTGGGGAATGCAGCCTACAGTTGGAAAAGCGGCATTTTTTCCCCGGCCCACTTGTCTCGGAAGCCCATGACCCTGTTCCGGCACCCTGAAGATCGCATCCCGGTCCTGATGTTCCTTGGCGTGTTCGCGCTCGACCTGACGGTGTTCCTCACGGCGCGCAGTTGGTGGGTGCCGGTGCTGTGGTTCGGGCTGGGCATCATCCCCAAGGGATGGATCTGCTCGTGGAATCACCACCACCAGCACCTGTCCTTCTTCAAGCACGCGCTGCCCAACCGCCTGTTGGAGATCGTCTTCGGCTTCCAGACGGGCGTGACGTCGCAGGCGTGGTTCCTCCACCACGTGCTGGGCCACCACAAGAACTACCTGGACCAGACGCAGGACGAGTCGCGCTGGAAGCGGGATGACGGCTCGACGATGGGGGAGGTGGAGTACTCGCTGAGCACGGCGCTGACCGCGTACTCGCGCGCGTTCCACGTGGGGAAGAAGCATCACCCCAAGGCGCTGCGCGTGTTCGTGTGGATGGCCGCGCTCCAGGTGGTGCTGCTGGCGGGCCTGTTCTGGGTGAACCCCTACAACGCGCTCTTCGTGTTCCTCTTGCCCATGATGGCGTCGCTCTACGTGACGACCTGGGCCACGTACTTCCACCACGTGGGCCTGGAGACGGCCAACCACTCGGAGGCCTCGTACAACATCCTCCACAAGGGCTACAACCTGATGACGGGCAACCTGGGCTACCACACCGCGCATCACACGCGGCACGGTCTGCACTGGTCCAAGCTGCCGGAGCTGCACGCGCAGCTGGCGCAGGAGATCCCCGCGAACCTGTACCGCCAGCCGGGCATCCCGTTCGTCTGGAGCGGCTCTGAAGAGAAGCTCGTGCTGAGCGAGCACGAGGTCGCCGCGCTCTCCGGCAGGCCCGTGGAAGGCAGCGGGGAGAAGCTGGCCGCCTAGCGGTCCCGCTGTCCCCGCTGGATGCTCCCGCCGGAAGTGCTCCTTCCGGCGGAGGGTGCCGCGGTCAGCTACTTCGGCTGCTGCTGCGGCTCCGTCGTGCGGTTCGCCGCGATGTTGATGACGTTGAGGAGCAGGTCCTTCACGCGGCGGGGCTTGTTGCCGCCGTTGTCCTCGATGATCTTGTCGATGTCGTCATCCTGCCGGTGGTACTCGGGGATGAGGTCGCCGCCGCCCTCGGGGTTGGACAGGCCCTCGAAGAGGAAGAGCACGTCCTCGCCCTTGCGCCCGAAGGACGCGCCGTCCTGCCGGTCGCGGTAGACGTTGATGTCGCGGTTGATGCGGTCGAACGGATCCGCCAGCTGCTGGTTCGCCTGGTCCACCACGTCACGGAAGTAGTTGGGCTGGCCCTTGGTGTTGGTGTCCACCACGGACAGGCGCTGATCATCCCAGCGGCCCACCATGTCCGTGTTGATGACGCCGGCGATGTTCTTCAGCTCCAGGCCGGGGATGGGGTGGTCCACGAAGTACTGCGAGCCCACCAGGCCCTTCTCCTCCGCGCCCGTCCAGATGAAGAGCACGGAGCGGTCCAGCTTGCCGTTCTTCGCGGCCTCCGCCAGCTCCGGCACCGCCGCCATCAGCACCGCGCTGCCGGACGCGTTGTCGTCCGCGCCGTTGTACGGGTTGCCCTTGCGGTCCACGCCCACGTGGTCCAGGTGGGCCATCACCACGATGACCTCGTCCTTGTGGGGGCCGGTGCCGGGCAGCATGGCCATGGTGTTCACCGCCTGGCCCGTGGCGGCGGCCACCTGCTTGAGCTCCTCCACGCTGCGCTGCTTGCCCGCGCGCGCCGGCACCACCGACTGGCCCGCCGCCTTCATCGTCTGCTCGTACTGCTGGTTGAGCTTCTTCAGCGTGTCCTTGGGCATCTTCTCGTCCAGGTAGAAGCCCTCCTGGAACATCGTGTGGCCGAACTGCTTGTGCTCGGCATGCCCTGCGTGCGCCGCGCCCGCCGCCTCGCCCGCCTTTTCCGCGCCCAGCCACGAGTAGACGTTGAACTTCTGCTGGAAGGGGTTCTCCGGGTTGTTGATGTTGGGCCCCACGAGCCCGTACTTCTCCGCGTGGGCCTGCACGTAGACGGAAGCGGCATCCAGGCCCGCGGAGGGGCTGTCACGTCCCTGCAGCGCGTCCGAGGCCAGGTACTCGAGGTGCGTCATCGGATCCGAGTCGACCGAAACGGGCGGCTCGGTGGGCGCCTCCGGAGGCACCGGCGTCGTCGGCGCGGGCGTCGGGGTGGTGGGCGCGGGCAGCCCCAGGATCGGAGGCGGCGCGGGCAGCCGCGGCAGCTGGCCGGGCGCGGGGCGCGTGCTGCCGGAGGACTCGAAGCTGTCCTTGAATGCGAGAGGGCGGTTCCGGGACTTCGCATCCGTCGTCCGGGCGTCCTGCGAGGACAGCCGCGAGACGGAGGTGAGGGGACGCGAGCTGTCGTTGATCTTCGAGGCCATGGTGGGGAGTCCGGGGGAGGAACAGCGCTCCCCAGATTATCCGCCGAACCCCCTGGGGAGTTGTGCGCCACGGCAAAGTTCCGCCCGCGTCCGGCTCATCCCTTGAATCCCCGTTTCAGGACCCCGCCCGCGAGTAAGGGGTCCTGACGCTCCGGGTGAGACCGGACCTGCTACAAATCGCGTGTTTCATGTGACATCCGCCGCTACTCCGTTTTCTCAATCAATGAATGACACGAGTGAAACAGACGGGCTCCAGGTGTTGGCGTGAGGGGTGCAGTGGGGCAGCGGGCAGTACACCCCACACCATGAGGTAACGGATGCATCTGAAGATCACGGGTTCCCTGCTGGCTTCCATGCTGCTGAGCATCACGGGTTGCGCGGGCGGTGCCGATGACGGCCAGGCCTCCGGTTCCCTGAACGCGCAGGAAGCCGCGGCGTCCCAGTGCGTGAAGAAGTTCGAAGGCATCACCAGCTGCGCGCTGGGCCGCGCGAAGGTGGATGCCGTCGCTGACGGGCTGGCGGTGTCCAACCTCACGACCCAGAAGGACGGCGTCTCCAGCAGCTTCACGCAGGCCGTGAAGTGGGAGCAGCGCGTGGCGACGCGTCTGGGGGCGCAGGGTGGCTACCAGCTGTCCGCGCGCGATGGCGATCAGGTCGTCAGCACGCTGAAGGTGACGCCGGGCCGCGAGGCGAACACGGTCAACATCCTGCCCACGTTCACGGGCTCGCCGGGCGGCTCCGCGTACCGGATGAACATCTACCGGGGCGGCGTGCTCCAGGGCTCCAGCCCCCAGCCGGCCGGGCTGATGATCACCTTCACCAACTGGCGGGACTTCCTCCGCTGGGCGGAGATGAACCACCACTTCCTGAACGACTTCGACATCGACGGGCTGTCCACCGGCTCCGCGGAGACGAACGTGGGCGCGTGCGTGTGGCGCCTGGACTCGGAGAAGAACACCTTCACCGTGGACATCAACGGCAAGTCCGTCACCGGTGACTCGGTGGAGTTCATCGAGACCGTCGCGGATGGCGCGTACCCGTACCGTCACTTCACGGGCATCGACACGAACGCCATCGCCGGCGAGTACACCATCCGCTCCGAGTCCATCACCCAGCCCACGGGCGTGAAGTAGCGCGAACCCGCGGTCCAAGCGCCGGACGGGAACACGGCCCCGTCCGGCGTGCCGCCTAGCGTCTCCCGGAGACGGAGGAGGTGGGCGTCGCCGCATTCCGGCCGCTGCCGCCCACACCCGACGCAGGGCTCACCGTGGGCGTGCGCGCGGCCTCCAGCGGCGCCTTGCGGGCCGGCGCGAAGGAGGCGGGGACTTCGTTGGCATAGAGCAGCTTGTAGGCGCTGTAGCTGCTGAGCACGCGCTTCACGTAGTCGCGGGTCTCGTCGAAGGCGATGTGCTCCACCCACTCGTCCAGCTCCGCCTGGGGCAGGGCCTTGCGCCAGCGCTCCACCGCATTGGGGCCTGCGTTGTAGGCGGCCACCGCGTAGGCGGGGTTGCCGTCGAAGTGCTTGAGCAGCGAGCCCAGGTACGCCGCCCCCAGCCGGATGTTCGGCGCGGGCTGGAGCAGCGACGACATCTCGAACGACGCCAGCTTGAGCGAGTCCGCCACCGCCTGCGCCGTCGTGGGCATGAGCTGCGCGAGCCCCAGCGCGCCGGTGGACGAACGCGCGCGCGGGTTGAACCGGCTCTCCTCGCGGATGAGGCCCTGCAGGAGGTCGGGGTCCACGCGAGCGGCCTTCGAATAGCTCTGGATGAGCGGCCGGAACGCGAGCGGCCACGTCGCCTCCCACACCGGACGGGACGCGGCGCTGAGCGGCCCGGCCGCCTCCTGGCGCAGCGTCACGCGGGCCACCTGCCGCGTGGCCCGGCCGCGGCCGGTGCGGCGCATGGTCTGGTAGAGCAGCCGCGCGGGCGCTTCCGCCAGGCCGCGCGTGTCCACCGCGAGCAGCTCCTCCACCACGCCCGGCTGTCCCAGGCGCAAGAGCTCCACGCCCGCCGCGAAGCGCGCATCCTTCTGGAGCGGGCCCGGGGGCAGGGGCCAGACCTCGTCGTTGGCCGGCGCGGCGGTGTTCAAGGTCTTCGCCACGGCCGGTTGCGCGGCGGTTTCCGTCAACCGCGCCAGCCGCTCCGGTGCGTGCTGCGCCAGCCGCGTGCGGGACAGCAGCCCGTACCAGGCCGTGGGCCGCTCGGTGGCGATGAGCTCGTAGCGCGCGAGCGCCGGGTCCAGCGCGCCAGCGTTCTCCTGGACTCGCGCCTGCCAGTAGCGCGCGCGCCAGAGGGCGTCGTCGGTGCGCGCGGCCTCCGGCAGCTGCTCCACCGACATCAGCGAGGCCAGGCCCTGCTGCGTCTCGCCCTTGCGCTGGTGCAGCCAGAAGGCTCGGAAGAGGGCCTCGGCGGCGAAGTTGCCGGCGGGGTAGCGCTTCGCGAGCGCCTCGTAGTTCTCCAGCGCCTCGTCCGCGCGGCCCAGGCGCTGCTGCGTCCAGGCCTCGAAGAACAGCGCGTCGTCAGCGTAGCCGTGCTCCGGGTAGTCCCGCGCCAGCGTGGCGTACGTCTCCACCGCCGCTTCGGGCTGCACCACGGACTGCGAATAGGCGAGCAGGTAGAGCGCCTGCGGCCGCTGCTCCGGCGACTGGCACTCGCGCGCCACCGGCTCCAGCACCTGGATGGCGCGGCGGTGCTGACGCTCCTTGCGCAGGGCGCGGCCCAGGGTGAGCTGGGCGCGGCAGGCCAGCTCGTCCGGGAGCTCCGTGCGAGGCCCCGAGCGGGCCAGCATGTTCATGGCCGGGACGTTCTGGTGCAGCTCCACCAGCGCCTCCGCGCGGCGCACGCGCCACTTCATGGGCAGGGGCAGGTCGCGCAGCAGGGCCTTCGCGCGATCCGCCTCCGGCGACAGGGGTGCGGTGGCCCAGACCTCCAGCAGCGCGCGGTGCTCGGCGTTGTACTGCCCCGCCGCGCGCGCCAGGTCGCAGTACGCGAGCAGCGCCTTCATCCGCAGCGCGTCCGGCCCGCGAGCCTGCCGGCTGTCGATGAACTCCTGGAGCGCGGCCAGCGCCTCGGGGATCTTCAGCTGGCGCTTGAGCACGCGCGCCATGGTGAAGCGGGCCTCCGGGTAGAGCGGGGAGCCCGGGCTCACCAGGCCATACTGCTCCGCCGCGCGCAGCGGCTTGCGCAGCCGTTCATGCGACTGCGCGGCCTTCATCAGGCAGTGGTCGCGCAGCGGGACGTAGTCCTCCGCGAGCGCGGTGAACTCCGCGGCGGCGGTCGTGAAGTCGCGCGCGAGGAACGCGCTCTGCGCCTGGAGGAAGCGGCCGGGGAGGGAAGGGGGAGACTCCGTCGCGAGCAGCGCCCGCGCGGACTTGTACCGGCCGCGGTCGAACTCCGCCTTCGCCTTCGCCAGCAGGCCTTCCGCGAAGTAGGTCGAAAGCCGCTCCGGCCCGAAGGCCTCCGCCGTCACCTCGTCCTGCGAGGGCTGCGCCGTCGGCGTGTCGAGCAGGGCCTCCAGCTTCTCCTCCGACATCACGTCGCCGGAGTCGTCCTCGTCGGGCGCCTGTGCCCACGCGGTGCCCGGGGCCCACAGGCCCGCGCACGCAAGCAAGACCGCTGCTGTTCCTCGAAGTCCGTCCATGCCAGCCCTCGTTCGTCCGCCAGGGACTCGGATGGATTGGCACTGCGCGTACGCTTGGAACCTGCCCGCCTGTCCCCTTGTCAGGCGCGCGTTGGCTTTCGTGCATCCGCCCCCAGGCACACATGTGGAGCCCTGCACGAAAGCCAACGGCCCGCGGACCCTGCGTCTGGCGTCTGGGGTGCTACATACCCAGGGGCGCGTGACTGCTGTCAGGGCGCGGCGTTCTGCACCGAGAGGTCGCCCGGCATGCGGGGCGCCACCTCGTAGGTCGTCTCATACTGCGCGGCCAGCCCCACCACGGCGATGCGCTGTCCCACGGTGAGGGCCTGGAGCGAAGCCTTGTCGAAGCCGGCGGAGACGTGGACGAACACCTGCACCTCGCCGGTGCCGTCGTCGATGTAGAGCTTGTAGCCGTAGGGCGAGTCGTCCTGGAAAGCCTGCGTGATGGCGCCGCTCGCGCGGATGAGCTGGCCCTCCACGGACTCGTTCACGCCGCCGGTGGTCACTTCCTTGGGCGACACCTGCTCCGTGCCCGACTTCAGGTCCACGTCCTCGGGCACGCTCTTGAGGATGCGCAGCATGTTCTGCTCGTCCAGAGTGCCGGAGACGCGCACGCGGGCCCCCAGCCCGAAGGACAGCTTCTCCTCCAGCTTGACGTAGATGCCGCCGGTGTCGTCCTGGATGGCGAAGCCCTCATCGCCCAGGGCGGAGGAGAACGTGCCGGGCGCCACGGTCACCGCGCCCTCCACCACCACCTCCGAACCGTTGGAGCGCGAGCGCGCGTCCTCGATGGAGAGCACCGGATGACACCCGGCGAGCGCGAGCACGAACGCGCCCAGCAGCGTCACGGCGCTCCGGCGCGAAAGGGAAGGGGAGGAAGGGAAGGAGGTCGAGTTCATGGCCGCCTTCTATCACCCGGCGGCCACGGATGGCCTGTATTTCTGATTGTTCCGGAATTTGCCCGAGAGGGGACTGGCGTCTGGCTTTGTGTCACGCAGCCGCCCGCCGGAGTGTAGACAGGTGATACATGAGGAAAACCGATGTGAAGCATTGGCTCCTCTTGCGGTCGGCGGGCCTGTAGCTTTACCGTGCGCCTGCTGCCCTCCCCCGGATATCCATGGCCACTCCGAGTCTCCCGTCGTCGAGTGTCGCGCTTGAATCAAGACCCCCTCTGGCCCGCGTCTGGTGGCTCGCGCTGCGGCCCAAGACGCTGACCGCCTCCGTCGCCCCCACGCTGCTGGGCTGGGCGTTCGCGAACGCGGAGGGCCACTGGCGGCTCGCGCCGGCGCTGACGTTCCTGGTGGGCTTCGTGCTCATGCAGATCGTCAGCAACCTGGTGAACGACTACGCGGACTTCGAACGGGGCGCGGACACCGAGGCGCGTCTGGGGCCCGCGCGCGTCACGCAGAAGGGCTGGCTCACGGCGCGCGAGGTGGCGACGGCCGCGGCGCTGGCGTTCACCGGATCCTCGCTCGCGCTGCTGCTGCTGACCCAGGCGGAGGGCTGGCCGGTGTTCGCGGGCGGCGCCTTCTGCCTGGCGGGCGCGGTCTTCTACTCCGCGGGCCCCGTGCCCCTGGGGTACCTGGGCCTGGGGGACGTGCTGGTGCTGATCATCTTCGGGCTGCTGGGGGTGAGCGGCAGCTATGTGGTGCTCACGCACCACGTCACACCGGCCGTGCTGGTGGCGGGGCTGTCCATGGGGCTCTTCTCCGCGGGCATCCTCGCGGTGAACAACCTGCGCGACCGCAAGACGGACGTGATCGCCGGCAAGCGCACGCTGGTGGTGCGCTTCGGCCAGCGCTTCGGGCAGTGGGAATACACGCTGGCGGTAGGGGGTGCGTTCGTGCTCCCAGTGATTGCCTGGGCGGTGCTGCCGGAGCACCGCTGGGCCTGGCTCCTCACCCTGGTCGCCGTGCCGCTCGCGGTGCGGCAGATCCGCGCCATCTGGCGCGAGGACGGCAGCGCGCTCAACCCACACCTGGGGAAGACTGCCGCGCTCGGGCTGGTGTTCGCGCTGCTCCTGTCCGCGGGCCTGAGCCTCTGATCCGGCGCGCGGGCGCGTGCTTCCCTCTGTGCGATCTGAAGTCCACGAATTGCGCGGACTCTCATAATGTGGTCAGTTTGAACCGATGAGGTGTTCTCCTCCCAACCCTTACCAGGCCTCACCATCTCCGCGTCGCGGAGCGCTGGCGGCGTCGGGAAGGGTGGGTCGCGTGGGCCCGCGCGTGAGGACACCTGCTCCTTTTCCTCCCCCCGACTCCCTCCGGCCTCGTCTTCCATGAATCGCTCAATCCTGTTGAAGAGCGCGTGGTGCGCCCTGCTGGTGCCCCTGCTGTCCTGCAACCTCCTCAAGGTCACTGATGACGAGGGGTCCACCACGGGCCGCGGTGCCAAGCGGTTCGACCCGTACCAGGGCCTCAACTCCGGCGCGATCCGGCTGAGCCTCCAGTACATCAACGGCTGCGCCTTCCTGCCCAACGGGCAGATGGTGGCGAAGAACGGCGTGCCGTTGAGGCACAACGACCTGCCGGTGACCTACCCGGACGTGTGCGTCACGCCGCTCGCGCAGAACCCGCTGACGCAGTCGCCTCCCACGGGGACGCTGCAGATCCTGTCGGACACCCAGTACTTCCTGAACCAGTTCTCCGTGTCGGAGACCGTGGTCAACCAGCACAACAATCCCAACGACCAGACGGCCGCGCTGGCGTGGATCAAGAACCAGTCCGTCTTCTCGGGACTGGACTGGACCAACGTCAACCAGGGCCCGGACGAGTGGAGCTTCTACAGCCTCGCGGGCGCGGTGGAGGACTGCTGGACCCGCGAGGTGCAGTTCGGCAACGCGAACTGGCAGAAGGTGAAGGACGACACCATCACCGTGGAGGTGCTGGACGAGTCGGGCACCCCGCGCGCGAGCCAGACGTATCTGCGCTCGGAGCTGCTGGCCTCCTCGCCCTACGCCGGCCACAGCCGCTTCTCCTGGCGGTCGGAGAACCTGAAGCCGCCGCGCTTCCCCGGCGACAAGGACCCGGGCACCGTGACGGGCTTCGCGGGTGGTCTGGACCAGAGCGCCATCACCCGCACCATCGCGCGCGTGGACTGGGTGGGCAGCACCAACCCCTTCAAGGTGCTGCGCGTGCCGCGCCTGTCCGGTCCCGGCGCGCTCAAGGCCACCTGGAGCCAGCTGCCGGACAAGCCGTTCTTCTTCCCCGTCACGTACGTCATCCCGGATGATCGCCCGTCCACCTGCACCGACGACGCCGGCAACCCGGTGCAGTGCAACCCGGGCCTGGACTCGCGGCTGGTGTTCTCGCCCCCGAAGGAGGGCAGCTTCTACAAGCCCGGCGAGGACGTGAGCGTCTACGTGGACCTGCGCGACAGCGCGGGCGCCCACCTGCACTCGCGCGACCTGTTGCCCAGCGCGCGGGAGATCATCAGCGGCCAGTCCAACGGCCTCGTGACGTTCGTCCCCGGCGTCATCGCGTCCGTCACGGAGAACGACTCCATCTCCAACGTGGCCATCGCGGGCCCCCTCCAGGATCTCCAGGTCCTGGGCAACCCCAGCGACAAGCCCCAGTTCTTCGCCAAGCCGTTCCCGTTCGCGACGCTGGATGACGCCACGCTCACGGGGCTGACGCCGGGCCTCATCGACTACAAGTGGCCCACCCGCCAGACGTTCTCGCTGCCCGCGAACGCGAAGCCGGGCACCTACGTGGCACTGGTGAAGTTCAACCGTGGAGCCATGGGCGAGCGCGTCGCGAAGCTGAACCCCTTCTTCTTCCAGGTGGGCCAGGACGAGTCGACGACGTACCCGGGCAACGTGGGCAACTGCCAGCTCTGCCACCGCGGCGTGCTGTCGCTGGACAACCTGCGCCACGGCCTGTCGGTGGACCACATCGAGAGCTGCAAGGTCTGCCACCACTACGACACGGACACGGTGGGCCGCACGCAGGAGATGGTGCACCGCATCCACATGAACTCGCCCACGTACCCGGCGAACCGCGCGGACTGCACCGTGTGCCACCTGACGCGCAAGAGCACGGAGCGTCCCAGCCTGTCGCTGTGCGGCTCCTGCCACATCTCCCAGCACGGGGACGAGTTCTTCCAGATCGCCTTCAACCAGCGCGGCACGCCCAGCCGGTTCGGCAACTGCGCGCAGACCTGTCACGGCGGCGATCAGCTTCCCGCCAGCCACATCCTCCCCGCGAAGTAGGGGAAGCACCCCGCCATGCAAAGAGCTCTCTTCGTCGGAACGCTCCTCGGCGCGGCCCTGCTGAACGCCGGCTGCCAGGAATCCTCCAACAACCCCTCGGCGTCGACCTTCACGCCGCGCCCCACGTATGAGAACCGCGAGCCGGAGGGCCTCACCTCCCGGCTGAACGGCTTCACCGTGGACCCGGAGGCCTACTTCTTCAACCTGGCGGCCTGCGCGCCGCCGCCCGCGCAGTGCCCGCTGCCGCCGCTGTACGCGGAGTTCAGCCCGCTCCTGCAGCGCGCGGTGGTGCAGAACGCGCCCATCACCCTGCTGGACAGCGCCACGGGCCAGGTGCTCGCGGAGAGCGGCGTGTTCGCTGCATCGGACGCCCATGGCGTCTGGACGCTGGACAAGGTGCCCACGCGCCGGGGCGCGCCGTTCTTCGTGCTGTCGTCGGCGTTGCCAGGGGTGCCGAGCGGCACGCTGGCCAATAATGCCCCTGCGGGGCCGCCGCTGCCGCCGCTGCCTCCCGTGCCGGAGGGCAACTACGTGCCCACGCTGACGGTGCGGCCGGTGGTGCCCGCGCACAGCGCCTGCGTGGGCCTGGAGGCCCTGCAGATGAGCGACAAGGGCATCCTGGAGGCGGTCGCGAAGTACCTGACCACCGAGGGCACGCTCACCACGGTGGCGGACCTGCTCAACCCGGCCCGCTTCGGCGGCGTGACGGTGTTCTGGCTGTACCGGCCGGGCTTCCCCGTCTTCCGCGTGCCAGCTGCGAACACCACCGTGGTGGCCAGCGCGGGCCGCGTGCTGAACATCGAGTGGGCGCCCCCAGGCGCGCTGCCGCCGCCGCTGGCGCCGTTCCAGTCCACGCGCGGCTTCTTCATCCCGCCGGGGCCGCCGGCGCCGAACAGCTCCCTGGGCGTCGTCGCTGTCGTCCACCCGCCGCTGCCGCTGCCGCCGATGGGGCCGCCGCCGGTGGTCCACTACGAAGCGGTGGACTCCACCACCAGCGACCCGGAAGGGCGCCCGTGGGTGCTCCAGCCGCTGGATCTCCCCGTGGCCCCGGGCAGCGTGACGTTCGCTGGCCTCCAGATGTACAGCAAGACGCCCTCGACGACGCCTTCGATTCCCCCGCCCAGCACCTGTCTGCCGGGCCAGTAGCCGCCTCACCCGTCCCAACACCGGCGCTCTGTCCACTCCTCCCCCGTGGAGCAGACGGAGCGCCGTGTGCCGTCCCCGTTCATCCGGAGAAGCGTTCCCCATGATGAAGAAGATCCTGATCGCCATTGGTGCGTTGGTCGCCCTGGTCCTGATTGGCGCGGGTTCCGCCATGGGCGTGGCCACCCACAAGATCAACAAGACGTACGACTATGTCGCGCTGCCCAACATCACGCGGGACAGCTCTCCTGAGGGCATTGCCCGCGGTGAGCAGGTGTTCCGCGCGGTGTGTGGCGAGTGTCACGCGGGCGGAGGCAACACCAAGCCCGTGGGCGGCCGGATGTTCGACTTCCCGGCCGAACTGGGCACGTTCTACTCGGCGAACATCACCTCCGACATGGAGAAGGGCGTGGGCGCCTGGACGGACCAGGAGATCGCCCGCCTGGTGATCAACGGCATCGACAAGAACCACCACTTCCGCCCCATGCCCCCGTTCCCCAACATGGGTGACAAGGACATCGCGGCGGTCATCGGCTTCATGCGCTCCGGGCACCCGGACTTCGCGCCGGAGAAGCAGCAGCCGCCGCGCTCCGAGCTGACGCCCCCGGGCCGGATGGCGTTCGCGTTCGCCATGGGCATCAACGACAAGGGCCGCACGGAGCCGGTGCCCGTGCCCGCGAAGGCGGCGGACTCCGTGGAGTACGGCCGCTACCTGGCCTCCAGCGTCTACGACTGCACCTTCTGCCACTCGCCCGGCCTGGAGAGCAGCGCGGTGAAGATGCAGCACCCGGAGACGCTGCTGAGCGGCGGCTTCGAGTTCGACATGGTGCCGCTGGGCGGCGAGGGCAAGCTGCTGTCGCCCAACATCACCCCCAGCGAGACGGCCGGCATCGGCAAGTGGACGCTGGACGAGTTCAATCACGCCATGGTCACGGGCATCACGCCCGGGGGCTACATCCTGCGCGCGCCCATGCCCAAGTACCGCTACGCGGACGCCGTGGAGCTCTCCGCCCTCTACACCTTCCTGCGCTCCATGAAGCCCAACGACAAGGTCGTGCCGCCGCCCGCCGGTGGCCGCCCCAAGGCGGAGCCCTCCAGCGACCCGGAGAAGATGTTCAGCTCGCTGGGCTGCGCGACCTGCCACGCCCCCGGCAAGGCCTACGAGGCCAAGCTCCAGGGCGCCAAGGGCAAGGCTCCGGAGGAAGTGGCGAAGTGGATCCGCAACCCGGAGACCTTCAAGCCCGGCACGCAGATGCCCACCTACGAGTCCCTCGTCGACGAGAACAACGCCCTCGCGCTCGCCAGGTACGTCCTGGGCAAGACGGGCGGCACCGTGAGTGAAGGCACCGCGCCCTGAGTTTGACATCGATGTGACAAAGGCCCCCGCGTGAGTGTCAACACGCGGGGGGCCTCGTGAAACATCGAATTTCTTCTGAGCGGGTGTCATCACACGAGGGACCGGTTCAGATAAGCTTTCATGTGAAGTCGTTCCCCCACCCCGCGGAGCGTCATTTCATGAATGTTTCACCGGCTTCCCCCTCGGCTCACCGGTCGCAGCGTTCCCAGTCGCTTCACCTCCACGAGACAAAGGCCCCGGACGCGCAGGGGCCCATCCGGTTGGATGACGTGCTCTGGAATCCGGTCAACGCGGAGGAGGCGCTGGAGGGTCTGGAGAAGATCCTCGGCCGGCTGAACGCGCGGGATGACTCACGCGCCATCTTCCTGGACATCTACGCCATCGTCACGCGGAAGGTCGTCCACCTGCTGAGCCGCGATGACGCGGGCGGCTTCCTCGAACCCGAGTGGCTGTCTCACCTGACGGGCCGCTTCGCGGAGGAGGCGCTCATCGCGGTGCGCGACTCGCTGAAGAACCTGCCGCTGCCCACCGCGGCGTGGCGCTTCGCGACGCACTACCCGGCCCAGGGGCTCACGCAGCCGTACCAGGACGCGCTGCTGGGCGTGAGCGCCCACATCAACCACGACCTGGGAATGGTCGTCTACGACAACATCGCCCACCAGTCGCCGCCGGCGGATGCACGCCGGATGGCGCGCTACCGGCATGACTACTTCCACGTGAACGAGATCCTCCGCTCGTGCATCCCGGACTGCGTGGACCTGCTCGCGGAGCGCTACCGGTGCGCGTCCACGCGGCTGCTCCTGCGCGTGCCCTTCAGCCGCCCCGTGGTGGAGCGGGCGGTGATGCGGATGCTCATCGTCTGGCGGCAGCGCGTCTGGGACAACGTCGTCGCGATGCTGGAGGCGCAGACGCCCGAGGAGCACCAGGCCGTCGTGGAGCGCGTCCGCACGACGTCCGGCCGCATCGCGCAGGCGCTGTGCGCGGACAAGGCGCTCTGGTGGACGGTGCGCGGCGAGTCACCGCCGTTCAGCCTGGACCTGCCGCCGGAGGCATGGCCCGGCGTGGTGCCGCCTCCGGAGCCTGAGCCGGACGCGGACGCTGCCCGCGCCGGCTAGCAAGCCGCATCAGGAGGGCGTGACTCCGGCCACGAGGTAGAAGCGCACCTGGCCGGAGTTGACGGCGTAGGCGACGTCCACGCCCAACAGGGGCAGCACGACGTTGTTGAGGTACAGCCGCAGGCCCCCGCCCACGCCCTGGGCCACGGTGACGGCGTTCTGGCCCGTGATCGTCTCCCGCAGGTAGTTGCGGATGACGCGTCCGTTGGCGTCGCGCAGGTTTCCGTCCTCGGGCACATCCCACCACGCGATGGCACCCGTGTCGGAGAAGGCCACGCCCCGGAAGGCCAGCGACTGCACCTTGAAGAGGGGGAAGTGGTACTCGGCCGTGAAGGTGAGCCGGCTGTCGCCGCGGAACTGCCGGTACTGGAAGCCGCGCAGCGTGTTGCCGCCCATCACCAGCTCCTGTTGGAAGGGCAGGTGCCTGCCCAGCACCAGCTCCCCGCGCAGCACCAGGTTGTTCTCCGTGAAGAAGCGGATGCCGTGGCGATAGAGGAGGCCGAACTTGCGGTAGTCGAACTCGCTCCACACGCCCGGGGTGGACACCTCGTAGGAGGCCTCCAGGTTGAGCCCCTCCGTCACCGCGTGCAGCGTCTGGCGCGAGTCCAGGCCCACCATGAGGCGCAGCGACGTGTCTCGCATGGCGGGGCCGGTGGAGAACGGCGGCACCGTCACCGGCATCTTCGGATCCGGAGTCTTCGCGTCGATGCTGGCCAGGCGGTACTTCGCCGCCGCGCGCACGCGCTCGAAGAGGATGAAGCCCAGTTCGGAGCTGATGGACGCGGAGTTGAAGCGCGTCCGCCGGAGGATCTCCGGGTCGTCCTCACTGGCGTCCATGCTGTACTCGTCCACGCGGTCGCTCTTCAGCTGTCCCTCCAGGCTGAACTTGAGCTGCGGCAGGCCGAAGAGGATCGGATCCAGGAAGCCCACGTACAGGCCGCTCTCGCCGGTGCTCACCTGCGCCGCGACGGCGAACTTCTTCGCGCGGCCGCCCAGGTTGTTCTCCGCGTAGAGCAGCCCGCCGCCGGTGTTCGCGGAGGACAGCGCCACCGTGGGGGCCACCACCCACGACGCCTTGTCCTTCACCCGCAGCACCAGCCGCACGCGCCCGTCGGGCATCGGCTCGGTGCCGACACGGACCTCCTGGAAGAGGCCGGTGGCCAACAGGCGCCGCTCCACCTTCTCCAGTTCCTCGCTGTCCACCTCGTCGCCCACGCCCACCTGTCCGAACGAGCGCACCGTCCCGGACGTCGTCTTGTTCGCGCCCTCCACCGTCACCTCTCCGACCTGGGAGCGGTCGATGGGGGACACGGGCGTGTCCTCGTCGGCGTGGGCGACGGGGGCCGCCAGGCCCGTCAGGGCCAAGGCGAGGACGGACAGGTGACGGCGAAAGCAGGAGAGCGGCACGCACTGCTCATACTCCACGGGCCGCGGGCGCTGGTTGTTTCGACGCGTGTCCGCCGGTGCGGGCGCGCGATGTTCAACGTTCGGCATCCGGAGCGACCCGGGGGGCGGCCACCCGTGCGACCTGGAGAACAGTGGCACCCGGACGAGCGCCCCGGTCATGGACGGATTATGCTCATAATGTGGGCGGGCATCCGCCCCGGAGGGACGCGGGCATGGCATCGACGGCAGAGGGCGGGCGCCAGGAGTTGTTCCTGGACGACCTGCCCGTGGGGCAGAAGTTCTTCAGTGACACGCACGCGCTGGACGCGGCGCAGATCATCGCCTTCGCGAGGGAGTTCGACCCGCAGGGCTTCCATCTGGACGACGCCGCGGCGAAGGACACGCTGTTCGAAGGGCTGGCGGCGAGCGGCTGGCACACGGCGGCGCTCACCATGAAGCTCAACGTCCAGAGCGGTCTGCCCTTCAAGGGAGGCATCGTGGGGGCGGGCGGCGACATCCGCTGGCCCCGGCCCACGCGCCCGGGAGACATCCTCCAGGTGGAGAGCGAGGTGCTGGAGATCATTCCCTCCCGCACGCGGCCGGACCGGGGCATCGCCACGGTGCGCAGCGAGACGCGCAATCAGAAGGGCGACGTGCTGCAGGTGCTCATCGCGAAGCTGGTGCTGCCCCGTCGCCCGGCGAGCGGGTGAGCGGGACGTGACGCTTTGCGTGAGCGCTGGCGGAGGCTACGGTGCGGCCCGCATCGGCCGTGGTCCCCGTCCCGCTCTCGAGGAGTCCCTTCGCATGTCCCGCGCCCCCCCTGACTTCGACCTGGCCTCCGTGGACGTGGAGGGCTTCTACGCGGAGCTGAAGGCGCTGCGCGCCCAGCTGGACGCGAACCTGGGTGAAGCGGACAAGGCGCACCTGCGGAAGATGGAGCGGTGGGGGAAGGTGGCTTCAGTGCTGGGCATGGCCACGGCGTGGATTGCTCCCAATCCACTCTCCGCGGTGGCGCTGGGCCTGGGCCGCTCCACGCGCTGGCTGCTCATGCACCACGTGGGGCACCGGGGCTATGACCGCGTGCCGGGCATGCCCGCGTCGCGCACCAGCAAGGGCTTCGCGAAGGGGAACCGCCGGTTCGTGGACTGGCTGGACTGGATGCTGCCGGAGGCGTGGGTCTTCGAGCACAACGTGCTGCACCACTCGCACACCGGCGAGGACGCGGATCCGGATCTCCTGGAGCGCAACGCGGAGGGCTCGCTGCGTGACACCGGCCGGCCGCTGGCCCTGCGCTACGTGCAGCTGGCGCTGCTGGCCGTCACCTGGCGCGCGAGCTACTACGCGCCGGAGACGCTGGGCTCGCTGCGCCGCAAGGGCCGCCGCGAGGGTGGGGCGCTGACGCGCGCGGAGCTGTGGGAGCTCTTCACGCGCTGCTACCTGCCGTACGCGACCGTCTTCTTCGGGCTGTATCCGGCGGCGTTCCTGGTGGTGGGGCCGTGGGCGGCGTTCAGCGTGTTCTGCAACTCCGTGCTGGCGGACGTCGTCACCAACCTGCACACGTTCTTCGTGGTGGGCCCCAACCACACCGGCGAGGACCTGTACCGCTTCGACTCCGCGCCCGCGAACAAGGCGGAGCGCATGGTGCAGCAGGTGGTGGGCAGCGCGAACTACCGCACGGGCGGCGACCTCAACGACTTCGCGCACCTGTGGCTGAACTACCAGATTGAGCACCACCTCTGGCCGGACCTGCCGATGCTGAAGTACCGCGAGGCGCAGCCGCACGTGCGCGCCCTCTGCGAGAAGTACGGCATCCCGTACGTGCAGGAGAGCGTCTGGACGCGCGCGCGGAAGATGGTGGACGTCGTCGTGGGCAAGGCGTCCATGAAGCGGCTGGTGAAGGCCGCGGCGCCCGGGATGTCTGCCGCGGACGCTCGCGCGGAGGCCTCCGCGGCCTGAGCGTCAGGCGGGCGGAGCGCGACGGCGGCGGGGCAGCGGGGCGAGCGCCACGGGCGTGGCCTCCGAGGCCGTGGCTTCCTGGCGCACGGCCTCCGCGTTCACCACGCGTACACCGTCAGGTTGGACGGGCAGCCCCAGGGTGTCCACGAAGAGGCGGTAGCTCTCCTCCAGGCGGCGGTGCAGCGAGTTGAACGTCTGGTGCGCGGTGCCGGGCATGTCCTCGGTGTAGGTGAAGTACCAGCGCAGCTCGTCCAGGCGCCCGTAGAAGTGGTCCACCACCGCCTGCTCCTGTTCGGTCAGGTGGATGAGCTGGGCGAAGGCGCCGTCCGCGTAGCGCGAGGCCACCGTCTCCACCAGCGGGTCGCGGCTGCGCAGGCGGGAGAAGAGGAGGAACATGTCCTCCTTGCGTGCGGCCAGCCGGCGCATGATGCCGGCGGCGTCGAGGGCGAGCAGGTTGCGCACGCGCGCGGTGGTTTCGTCGGCCTTCTTGCGGCGAGCCATGGTGCGACACAGCCTACCGTCAGTGGTACCCCTCCACGCCAGGGGCCGCCCGCTTCGTGAGGAGCCGGGCGGCCGGGCCCATGCCGGCCCCACGGCGTTGCGGCGCGGCGGGAGAGCGGTTGTTACGGTGGGGCCACCATGGTGCTCAAGATCGTCCAGGCGGGGGAACCGGTGCTGCGCCAGCGCGCGCGGGAGCTGACCCCGGAAGAAATCGGCAGCGAAGCCACGCGGCAGCTCATCCAGCTGATGCGCGACACGATGCGGGACGCGCCCGGCGTGGGGCTCGCGGCACCCCAGGTGGGCGTGGGCCTGCGGCTGGTGGTCATCGAGGACCGCGCCGAGTACCAGGCTGGCGCGGCGCCCGCGGACCTGGCGCTGCGGGAGCGCTCGCCGGTGGCCTTCCACGTGCTGATCAACCCCAAGCTCGTGGTGGAGGACCCCACGCCGATGGAGTTCCACGAGGGCTGTCTGAGCGTGAACGGCTTCGCGGCGCTGGTGGCCCGGGCGCGTGGCGTGCGGGTGGAGGCGCTGGATGAGAACGGGCGGCCGGTGTCGGTGTCCGCGCGCGGCTGGTACGCGCGCATCATCCAACACGAGCTGGATCACCTGGACGGCACGCTCTACGTGGACCGCATGGAGACGCGCAGCCTCACGACGCAGGAGAACCAGCGACGGCACTGGCTGGGCAAGAGCACGGCCCAGGTGCGCACGGCGCTGGGGCTGCCAGAGCAGACCCCTTCGCTTCCCCGAAAGGACCCGACATGAGCAGCAAGCTGTTCTCCCCCTTGAAGCTGCGGGACATCACCCTGCGCAACCGCGTGGTCGTCTCGCCCATGTGCCAGTACTCGAGCGAAGACGGCTTCGCGAACGAGTGGCACGTGGTGCACCTGGGCAGCCGCGCGGTGGGGGGCGCGGGGCTGGTGGTGACGGAGGCCACGGCGGTGGAGCCGGAGGGCCGCATCTCGCCGCAGGACCTGGGGCTGTGGAAGGACGCGCACGTGGAGCAACTGGCGCGCATCAACCGCTTCATGCACCAGAACGGCGCCGCGTCCGGCGTGCAGTTGGCACACGCGGGCCGCAAGGCCTCCACGCCCCGTCCGTGGGACGCGGGCAAGCGCGTGGATCCGGAGCATGGCGGTTGGCAGGTGCTGGGCCCCACGACGGAGGCGTTCGACGAGGGCTACCCGGTGCCCACCGCGCTGGACGAGGCGGGCATCCAGCGCATCGTGAAGGCGTTCGCGGACGCGGCGGTGCGGGCGAAGGCCGCGGGGTTCCAGGTCATCGAGCTGCACGCGGCGCACGGATACCTGCTGCACGAGTTCCTGTCGCCGCTGTCGAACAAGCGGACGGACAAGTACGGCGGCACGTTCGAGAACCGGACGCGCTTCGCGCTGGAGGTGACGCGCGCCGTGCGGTCGAAGTGGCCGGAGTCGCTGCCGCTCTTCATGCGCATCTCCTCCACGGACTGGGTGGAGGGCGGCTGGACGCCGGAGGACTCCGTGGCGCTGGCGCGGCTGGTGGCGAAGGAGGGCGTGGACCTGATGGATTGCTCGTCCGGCGGCGTGGTGCCGTACGCGAAGATTCCGGTGGGGCCGGGCTACCAGACGCAGCTTTCGGAGCAGGTGCGCAAGGAGACAGGCTTGCTCACGGGCGCGGTGGGGATGATCCGCTCCGCGTTCCAGGCCGAGCACATCCTGGCCACGGGCCAGGCGGACGTCGTCTTCCTGGCGCGCGAGCTGTTGAGGGATCCGTACTGGCCGCTGCGCGCCGCGAAGGAGCTGCGTGCGGATGTGATGTGGCCGCACCAGTACGAGCGCGCGAAGAACTGATCGGCGTAGGCTTCCGCGCATGCTGACCGAGGTGCAGGCGGGACCCTATACCGTGCGCGGCGTGTCCGTGGGTGGCGTGTACACGTCGCTCCTGGTGCCGGAGCTGGGGGTGCTGCTCGACGCGGGCATCCCCATCCGCTCCTTCGCCACCACGGACCGCATCTTCCTCAGCCACGGGCATGCGGACCATGCGAGCGCGCTGGGCTCGCTGCTGGGCATCCGCGCGCTCGTGGGCAAGGGGCCGCCGTTCGTCTATCTGCCGGCGGAGATTGAAGCGCCCGTGCAGGAGGCGCTCGCCGCCCTGGGGCGCCTGCACCGGATGAAGTCGGAGGTCCGCACCGTTCCCCTGCGCCCCGGTGACACCGTGAAGGTGCAGCAGGACGTGTGGGTCCGTGCCTTTCGCACGCACCATCCCGTGCCGTCGCTGGGCTACCAGTTCCTGCGCCGCGTCGCGAAGCTCAAGCCCGAGTTCCGCGAGCTGCCTCCGGCGGAGATTGGCCGCCGTCGCCAGGCCGGTGAGCCGCTGTTCGATGAAGTCGAGCGGCTGGAGCTGGCCTACTGCACGGATACCCTCTCCAACGTGCTGGAGCGCCAGCCGTCGTTGTTCGACAGCCGCGTGCTCATCCTCGAATGCACGTTCATCGACGCGGAGCGCACCGTGCGCGACGCGCAGGAGCGGGCCCACATCCACCTGGAGGAGATCGCCTCCATGGCGGACCGCTTTCAGAACGAGGCCCTGGTCCTGATGCACTTCAGTCAGGCTTACAGCCCCGCGCAGGTCCACGCGACGCTCCAGGCCCGTCTGCCGGCGTCGCTGCTCGAACGCGTGCGAGTCTTTGCTCCTGACGCCGGCCGCTGGTTCGGTTGACCGCGGCGCCGGCATGACCGGAGGCCGCCATGACGTCCGCATCCACCCGCCACGTCCTCATCGCCGGAGCAGGCATTGGAGGCCTCACGCTGGCCTGTGCCCTCCAGCGCGCGGGCCTTCGCGCCACGGTGTTCGAACGCGCCGACGCGCTGCGCCCGGTGGGTGCGGGCATCATCGTGCAGATGAACGCCGCGGTCGCCCTGCGCCGCATCGGCTTGTGTGACGCGGTGGTCGCGGAGGGCGAGCGAGCCGAGCGGACACTCATCCTCGATTCGACGGGCGCTCGTATCACTGCCATCGATGTGCGCTCGCTCCAGGAGGAATTGGATATCCCGATGGTGGCCATGCACCGCGCGCGCCTCCAGGCGGTCCTTCGCGCCCACGCGGGCCCGGAGGAGGCCGTGCGGCTGGGTGTCAGCGTGACGGGCTTCCAGGACGACGGCGCCCGCGTCACGGTGACGCTGTCCACTGGCGAGACCGTCACCGGCGACGTCCTGGTGGGCGCGGATGGACTGCGCTCCGCCGTGCGGACCGGCCTGCTGGGCGCGCAGCCCACGCGTTACTCCGGCTACACCAGTTGGCGCGGTGTCTGCCCGGGTGCGGACCTCGTGGAGGCGGGGCAGTTCACCGAGACGTGGGGACCCGGGGCCCGCTTCGGCATCGTGCCCATCGGCCATGGCGAGGTGTACTGGTACACCACGCTGAACGCGCCCGCGGGGGCGGAGGATGCGCCGGGTCAGACGCTCGCCGTCCTCCAGGAGCGCTTCGCCGGATGGCACGCGCCCATCGCGAAGCTGCTCGCGGCGACGCCACCCGAGCGCGTCCTGCGCACGGACATCCACGACCGTCCGCCGGTGTCTCGCTGGAGCCGGGGCAGGGTGACGCTGTTGGGTGACGCCGCGCATCCCATGACTCCGAACCTGGGGCAGGGCGGCTGTCAGGCCATCGAGGACGGCGTGGTGCTGGGGGAATGTCTCGCGGCGCCGGGCAGTGTGGAGGGCGCACTGCGTCTGTATGAGTCCCGTCGGGTGAAACGTGCCAACGCGCTGGTCGTGCGCTCACATCAGGTGGGACGTGTGGCCCAGTGGGAGAATGGAGCCGCGCGCTTTGTCCGTGATGCACTATTCCGGCGAGTCCCGCAGTCGGCCGCGAGACGCCAGCTATGGACGCTGGTCCAAGGCGTGAGCTGAGACGTATCGGGCTCTATAGAGTTTGTCTTTGCCAGGAGAGAGAGCAGCCTGCCCTGGCGGGGGGAACTCATGCAGACGAAGCCCACGCGGCTTGCCGCCCTTGTTCTTGTGTCAGCGGCTCCCTGTCAACGTGCTGAAACACCGGTGGCTGACGCACGACCTCCTACGCCGCCAGCCGCTCCCAATGTCGTCACCGGGACGCCGGATACAGGGGCCGGAGACGTCAACGCCCGCATCCAGAGCGTCCTCGGAGAACCCGCGAAGTACGAACAGGCCTTCGCGGCGTTCCAGAAGGCGGTGGCCGCGCACGACGCGAAGGCGGTCGCGGCCCTGGTGGCGTATCCCTTCACCGCGAACGTGGGCGGCAGGAAGGTGAAGCTGCCCGACGCCGCGGCGTTCGTGAGGCACTACGACGTCATCGTCACGCCGGCCATCGCCAACGTCATCACCCGGCAGCGCTACGCGGACCTCTTCGTCAACGCCGACGGCGTGATGTTCGGCCAGGGCGAAGCGTGGCTCAACGGCATCTGCAAGGACGCCGGGTGCAAGGACGTCGATGTCCGCGTCATCGCCATCCAGTCCGCGAATTGATCAGGGCCGTGTGACGGAGGCGAGGAACGGCAGGACGTGCGGCAGCACCTTGGGCGCCTTCGCCCAGGCGCCGCCGTGGTCGGCGTGCTCGATGGTCGCGAACGCCGCGCCGGCCCGCTCCGCTACGGCCTTCATGGAGTCGTGGTACGGGTCCGTCACGCCGCAGTACAGCAGCCCCGGCTTGCCGGATTGCTCCAGTGCCTCATCCAGGCCCGCCGAGGTCTCACAGGCCTTCATGCACAGCCGGAGCGCGTCCAGGTCTCCCGCGTCGATGGCCTCCGCCAGCTCCGGCGCGCGCCGTGCTCCCAGCAGGAGCACCTGGAACCAGTCGACGCTCGTGCCGGGCTTGAGCTGCTTCTCCATGGCCGCGTAGGCCACGGGCAGGCCCACCACCGGATCCCAGCCGCCCACCACGTAGGACGCCAGCCGCTCCGACGCGAAGGACGCCAGGCCACACACCGTCCAGCCGCCCATCGAGTAGCCCCACGCGTGGGCCCGGTCGATGGAGAGCGTGTCGAGCACCGACAGCGCGTCCTCCACGCGATGCTTCAGCGCGTAGGCCTCCAGGTCGTGCGGCGTGTCGCTCTGGCCATGCCCCAGCGAGTCGAACGTCACCACCGTGTACGCATCCGTCAGCGCGGGCATGTATCCCTTGAGCGACCAGTGCGAGCCCAACTGGAGCAGGCCGTGCAGGAGCAGCAGGGGAGGGCCGTGGCCCTGGACCTCGTAGTGGATGCGGCGGCCGGACTTCGTCGCGAAGGGCATGGCGTGGTGATTCCCTACAGGCCCGCGACCTTCGCGGCGCGGGCCACCGTGAAGCCGAAGTCCACCGTCTGCCGGGAGCGCGCTGGCACGTTCAGCTCGAAGCGCACGATGCCCTCGGCACTCACCTTCGTGGGCGCGGGCTTCGCGGCGTCCTTGAGCAGCGCCACCTCCACGGCCTCCACCTCCGAAACCGGCATGCGCTCCTCCACCGCGAGCGCCGTGGGCTTCGCGCCCATGTTGGAGATGAACAGCTTCACCTTCTGCGTGCGGGTGCGCCGGCCGGTGATGCGAGCGACCTCCTCGCCCACGTCCACCTGCCGCGACACCCGCAACGAGTCCTCGCTGCCGAAGCCCAGCTTCACGCGCTCGCCCCGGCCCGCGAACTTCAGCTGCGCGCGGCCCACGTAGCCGCTGTTGCGCACCAGGTCCACCGGCCCCGCGAGCAGCACCGCCGGCCCCGTGTTGTCGAACTTCGCCACGCGGTGCACCAGCGGTGACTGCTCCGGGCAGGCCACCAGCTCCGACGTGGCCGGCGACGTGAACGCGAACAGCGCCACGCGGTGCGCCTCGCCGTCCGACGGCACCGTGGCCTTGTGCGGCGCGGACAGCGTCACCGCTTCGCCGCCGTCGTCCATGCCGGGCAGCGCGTCCGCCGCCTTCGTCGCTCCCGCTTCGCCCGTCTCCTGGAGGGACTCCTCGCGCATGGAGACGTCCACCACCTGCTTCTCGCGCGACGTCTTCTCCCGCAGGAAGAGCCAGTCCTCCGTGAGCCGGGGCGGCGTGGCGCCCAGCGTGGGCCGCGCCGTGGAGAAGGCCAGCGTCACGTCCTTCCACGCCTCGCCGGTGTTCTGCCAGACCACGGCTTCGCACTCCAACTTCACCGAGGACGCCTCATCCGCGAGACCCAACACCGCGCGGTAGGCCGGCCGCCACGCGGCGCACGGCACCAGGTAGCTGAGCGTCAACGTCGCTTCACCGCCCGCTGCGTGGCTCACGTCCAGCTCTGCGCGCACGTCCAGCCTGGGCTCCGGCATCTCCGTGCGGGACAGCACGTCGCGGGACTCCTGGATGTGCTGCCGCTCCAGGCGCCCCAGCTCACGGCGGGCCTGCCGCAGTTGATCGTCGGTCGCGGTCTGCTCCTGGCGGACCGTCGCGAGCTGTTCCTTCCATCGCGCAGGATCCGCTTCACCGGCTCCGGTGCGCTCGGAGATGGAACGGAGGATGTCCCGGCGCGCGGTCTCCAGCAGGCCGTGCTTCGCCTCCAGGCGCCGCACCTCCGCCTGGGCGCGCGCCAGCACCTGCTCGCGTTCGAAGGCGCGGCGGGCCAACTCCGAGTGGTGCTCGCGCAGGGCTTCGGGCAGCACCGCGCGCATGGAACGGCGCAGGCTGGCCTGGGTCACCATGCCGCCGGTGAGCTTCGCCTGGAGCGAGCGGTCCACCGCCACCGCCGGCAGCCCGTCCACCACGAGACGGCAGGGACCCGGCGGCAGCGTCACCGTGCCGCTGCGCTCGACGAGCGCCCGGTCCTCCAGGACCGTCACCTTGATCAGGGGCAACAGAATGGAAGTGCGCATCACGTCCTCCGGTTCCCGCCGTTCAGCATCTTGCTGGCGGGCAGCTTCACGACCCACGACGCCTTCATCGAACGCTTCTCTCCAGCGGGGACGCTCACGCGCCACACCCGCTCGCCCTCCACCGCCTCTTCACCCGGCAGCGGCGAGGCCTTCTGCCAGGGCGGTGCCACCTCCGCCTCCTCCACCTTGATGTCCTTCTGGGATTCGGGGACCGCGCTGATCCGCTCGGAGATGGCGATGTTCGCGGCGCGCGAGAGGTGGTTGGCCACCTCCACGGAGACGTGGTGCGTGAGCACCGTGCTGTTGCCGAACATGCCGCCCGTGGCCTCGTCGAAGCGGGTGTTGCGCGCCACCTGGAGCGCTTCCTCCACGCCCAGGCCCAGCCGCTGCGTCTCGCCCGGCCCCAGCGTGGGCATGGGCGACGTCATCAGGAACTCGTCGCCGAGCGTCACGTCCACAGGCCCCGCGAGCAGCGGATGCGGCGAGGCGTTGTCCATGCGCACCGTGCGGAAGACCCGCGGCTCCACGGAGGGCACGCACACGTATTCGGCCTTGAGCACCAGGGGCACCGTCAGCATCGGCACGGTGTGCCACGCGCCATCGGACGGCACGTCCGCGACGGCGTCCGAGTCGAAGCGCGCATCGAAGTGGCGGGCGGAGTCGTGCGGCGGCACGGCCCAGGTGGGGGGCGCCACGCTGTTCACGGACTCGGCGATGACGAAGGCCTGGGCCTCCAGGCGCACCACCTCCACCTGCACGTTCACCGACGTGATGGACAGCATCGCCTGGGAGACGAGCGCGGAGCGGGGACGCAACCGGCCGCGCTGCGCCTGGGAGGCCGCGGAGGCCAGCGTCAGCGAGTCGTAGTCGAACAGACGGTCCGCCGGCTCCAGGCCGGCCGCGCTCCGGAGCTCATCGTCGGCGCCACCCTCTTCTTCGTCCATCGACATGTCCGCCATCGGGGCGCCATCGAGGTCGTCCTCCTCGACCGCGCGCTTCTTGCTGCGCATGCGGTCGCTGCCGCCACCGCCGCGGGCCCCGGGCATTTCCTGTGCCGGGATGGCGCCGGTGACGTTGCGGCGGGACGCCGAGGGACGAACCGCTCCCAGAAAAGCCCCCGAGGACTTCGGTGCCGGCGCCATGGGCGCTGGCGGAGGAGGCGCGGACATGCTGGGCGCTGCTCCTGGCGCGCCTCCGAACGAGGCCGACTCCTTGTAGAGCTTCTCCTGCTCGTAGGCGCCTTCACTCATGATCGGCGCGGGCGGAGGCTGAGGCTTGGGAAGGACCGGCTCCGGGCGGGCGACGTGCAGGGCGTCGTAGCCCGCGAACAGCTCCTCCAGGCCCGGCGCGGGTTCACGCCACCCCGAGCGCGCGGGGGCAGGCTGGCTGCGGCCGATGCGCAGCGACTTCAGCTCCGGCACCTCCGCGCGCCGCTCCAGGCTCGCGGTGGAGACCGCTAGCCGCACACCGCTCCAGTCCTCGCCGGTCCGCTGGACGACGGCGGCGCGCATGCGCAGCGTGCCTTCCTCCAGCGTGCGCGGCAGGCGCAGATCGTAGGTGGGCACCCAGCGCGCACCGGCCACCGCGTACTCCAGCACCAGCCGCGCGTCCGCGTTCGCGGCGATGGGGCCGGACAGCGTCAGCAGCGCCGCGCGGAACAGCCGGGTCCGGTCCACGCTCTTCGCGGAGGACAGCTCCTGGACGCGGCGGCGGCGCAGCTCCAGCTCGTTCGTGGCGTCGCGGTGCTGGCGCGCCAGGTCCAGCTCCTGGGCCTGCAACTCCGCCAGCTCCGAGTCCACGAAGCCGGTGAGGGACAGCATCGAGGACAGCGGCGCCTCGCGTGGGAGGTGGCCCTTGCGCGGGGCCGGCCAGGTGGGCGTCAGCCCGCGCAGCGCCGAGATCTCCGCGCGAACCCGCTCCAGCCGGCCATGCACGGCCGCCAGGATGGCCTCCGCCGCTTCGAGCGCGTGCTGCTCCGCGGGCAGCGCCGACTCCGGCGGCATCCGCACGTCGAACGTGGGCTTGAGGTCGCGGACGAGGAGGTCCGACGGCCCCTCCACCACCCGGGCGCGCAGCGAACCCGTGCGCAGGGACAGTGGCAGGCCGTCGATGCGGACCTGGCCGGGCAGGCGACCGTCCTCGGGCGAGAGCACGAATGCGCGCGTGCACAGCGCGCCCTCGGCGTGAACGGTGACGGATTCCAGGACGGACGACACGACTCTCATGGGCCCCCTCTTCCGTGGAGAGGCCCGCAGGCTACCCCGAGGCCGCCGCGAATGGCGACCGGGGAGAAGAGGGGGCAAGGCTTTCCACGGCGCGGATCACGCACCGCGCCGTGGGGCACCGGGCGACATCAGAACGCGCGGTTCACGGCGTACGCGCAGATCATGTGCTCGGCCTTGTACGTGTTCGCGCCGGGGAGGCCGTCAATGGGGCCGGTGTAGCCAAAGGACCGGCCCACCGTCTGCACGCGGGTCCAGTAGATGGAGCCGGGGATGCCATCGTCCTCGGAGGAGGTGCGAGGGCCGCCGCGCCGGTTCAGTTCGCGCGCGGTGATGCGCACGCGGATCTTCTCCGTGTTCGGCCCCGTTACGCCGTCGATGGGGCCCGTGTAGCCGTAGTCGCGCCTGCCCACCGTCTGGATGCGCTTGTAATAGATTTCACCCGGGATGCCGTCGAACTCGGTGGTCGTCTGCGGCAGGCTGCTCGAACCGCCGCCCGGAGACTGGCCGCCGCCGGCGATCTTCCCGCCCGCGTAGTCCATGGACCAGCCCAGGTATCGCGCGCCCGTCTTCGACGAGTAGCCGGAGACGCTGTTGACGCCAATCGCATCCCCCCACGACTGGGAGAGGTTGTACGTGGCCATGAACACCGTGCCGCCGCCGCCGTTCAGGTCCGCGCCCACGTGGCCCGCGGAGCCGATGTCCCACCAGTGGAAGGCCCCGGTCAGCGCCTTGGACGCGTCCGTGGAGACGATGCGCGAAGCGCGGTAGGCCTCGATGGCGGTGGGGCGCACGGCGGAGTCCGGAAGCTGCCCGAAGCGGACCATCAGCGAACCGCACCACTGGTTCCACGAACCACCGTCGCGCTTGGGATTGGCGGCGGCGTACGCGCGCGCCCGGTCGTAGATGGGCGAGTTCGCTTCGCCCTCCACCGTGCCAATGGCAGACACGTCCATCCCAGGGGCTTCCAGCTCCGGGCCGCCGCAAGCGGCCAGCATCAGGCCCGCGGACACGAGCAGGGCAGGGGACCACGTCATCCAGTTCGAGCGAATCATCTGTCTCCAAGGGGGGATTCAGCGAGGGTTGGAAAATTACGCTGAAGTCTAGCCAGGCCTGATTTGCGACCTTGAGCCCGTTCCGTTGTCGCGGTGGGGCATGCAAAGGTTTCCACCCATGCGAACGTCCTGGCTTCGTCTGTCGTGGGTGCTGTTGCTTTCCGCCTGTGCGACCACGCCGTCACCGCCGCCCGGCGGCACGGCGGATCCACTGCACCAGGTGAGCCGGGTGCGGGTGGCCCCGGAGGTCGAGCTGGAGGTGCTCGACTACGGCGGCAAGGGTCCGGCGCTGGTGTTCCTGCCGGGCCTGGGCAGCACGGCCCATGTCTTCGACGTGCTGGCGCCGGAGTTCATCGCCACGCACCACGTCTATGCCTTCACCCGGCGCGGCTTCGGCGCGTCGAGCTGGCCGGCCACCGGCTACGACAGCGCGACGTTGGGGCACGACGTGCTGGCCGCGATGGAGGGCCTGGGGCTCGCGAAGGCGACGCTCGTGGGGCACTCGCTCGCGGGGGATGAGCTGAACTGGATGGGGCTGAATCATCCAGAGCGCGTGGAGGCGCTCATCTTCCTGGACGCCACGGACAACAAGGGAGAGATCGCCGAGTTCCTGAAGCCGGGCCCGTTGCCGCCGCTGCCGTTCACCGTGCTCGACGGGCAGCCGTCACGTGAGGCGGTGACAGCGCTGCTGGCGCGCGACCTGGGCGGACCGTTCCCGCCGCACGAGATTGATCAAGCGTATGAGTTCGACGCTGGCACGGGCGCGTACCTGCGCTACCACCGCTTGCCGGAGGCCACGGAGCAGTGCATCCGGGGCGCGGCCTTGCCGGACTACGCGAAGCTGCGGGGCCCGGTGCTGGCCCTCTCCGACGGCCAGGCCTTCGCGGGGTGGGTGGCGTTTCTGTCCCAGGCGGAGAACGTCCCCGCCGACCTGCGCGAGCGGGCGCGCGCGTTCCTTCCGGAGCTGAGCCAGCACGAGGCCGCCCAGGACGCCCTGCTCAAGAGCCTGCCAAACTGGAAGCTCGTGACGCTCCAGGGCGCGGGGCACTACCTCTGGCTTCCGCGACATGCGGGGGTCGTCTCCGAGATGCGCGCGTTCCTCGCGCGGTAGGAACGCATGGAGTCGGGTGTTGATGCCTAACGTGACCGGATTCTCGAAAGAGCACCACCATGGCGAAACTTTCCCTGAAGAATGCCCGCGCGCTCCAATCGTCCTTCAAAGGACGCATCACGTCCTCGCACGAAGCTCAAGCAGAGTTCTACGACAAGCCCACGGTCCTTGTTCCTGAGTCGACTGACGACGTTGAGAAGGCACTGCGCCTGGCACAAGCCGCCAACCGGCGCGTGTTCATTCGAAGCGGCCACAGCCTATCGGCCTCTGATGTGAGCAAGGTGGGCACTCCTGAGAGCAAGGAGGCTGCCGCGATCGTCAGCATGGAGGCATTCCGAAACGTCGACGTCGGTGAACAGCGGGTCACCGTCGGGGCCGCGGCGACAACGGGCGATGTCGCCAGGAAGCTGATCAACAAGGACCTCTTCCTTCCGCTCGATGACAACCCGACACAGAGCATTGTGTCGGCCGTTCTCAGCATGGACTCGTCACCGTTTCTTCGCAGCGGAGCCGGACTCCTCCCGCTCCGCGGCGCTGTCGTGGAGGCCGAGGTCATCCCGACCGAAGGCCCCGGCGCAGGCGTCACCAAGACGTTCCACAACAAATCGCTTCGCGATCTTCTGGCCGGCCGTCGCCGCGCGGTCATCACGAAGCTTGTTTTTGACGCCGCAGCCTCGAAAACGGATGAATCCGCCCGCTGGACGCAGGCCTGGATGACGTCCTATGCGCCAAAGGGCTTCGCGGCTTTGTGTGACGCGCTCTTCGGCGGCGAATCCTCTGTCCCTGAGCACGTCGACCTGAGCGTCCGCGTGACGTCGGCCGCGTATTCGATGAGTCTCATCGTCGTCCGCGCCACGGGGCACGACGCCGCCGACAGCGAGGCAACCGAAGCGGTCGTTCAAGCTGCCTTGAGTCGTGCAAAGCTTACCGTCCTCGATTCCAATCGGGTGACGAGTCCTGGCTCCAGCATCGCCGCCTGGGTTGCGACGGGCCCGAACGCCGCGGCACAGGACGAAACGCTGAGGCGGTTTGGCAGCAACCCCGTGCCGCGGCCATTCGCCAGGTTCCGGCAAAAATTTCTTGATGCCGTGGACTTCGCTATCGGCGTTAGCGCCCGCACCGGTCGCGAGCGTGCACCCGGTATCCGAGCTTGGGCCGAGCTTCAGCTCGCGCCGGGCAGTGACGTGGTCGCCCGCGCGCAGATTTCCGACGCGAAGGCTGAGAAAAAGGTCGCTCAAGAGGCGCGGCGGCGCATGGCCGCGGCCATCCCCGCCGACAAGGTTTCGCCCACGGCCGCGGTCAATAAACGAGCGTTGGTTCGGCGCGCCTCCACCAGGGTTGCGCTGCGCGGCGTCAAGGTCTTGCCTGCGCTCTCATCTACGCCTGGCTTCGACCTGGTCTCCAGCAACCGGGCTGGAAGCGACAAGATTCCTGGCTTTGAAGGTGAGGTGTTCGATAAGTCGGACGGCGCCAGCTATCTTGAGGCAATCCATCAGTACGCTGTCTCGTCATACTCGTCGCAGGTCGTGGACGCGCGCATGACCCCGCGGTTCGTCGCAATGGCGGAGAACGCCATGGATGTGACGACGGCCGTTGCGTTCGCCGCGATGAACAACCTCAAGGTCGTGGCCAGGTCTGGCGGGCACCAATACTGCGGCCTTTCGTCGGGCGGCAAAGACACCCTGCTCCTGGACATGACGCTCTTTGTGGATGTCGAGTTCTTGCCGTCCACGGGCACGCCGACCCAGGTCACGGTGGGGCCGGGGGTGGCGCTGAAAGACTTGTCAAAGAAGCTGCTGGAGAAGGGCGTCGCGATACCTCATGGCGAGTGCCCACTCGTAAGGCTCGGGGGGCACGTACAGACGGGTGGTATCGGCCACCAGCTTCGCAGTCTCGGCGCAACCTTGGATTGGGTTCGCTCATTCAAGATGGTGACGCGCGATCCGGGGTCGCCCGGAGCCGACGTATACGTAGAGCGTGAGTTCACCCGGCCTCAATCCGGAGGTGGCACGGGTACGCCGACAGACAGCGACGTGTTCAGAGCCGTCCTCGGCGGCGGCCCGGGCAGCTGGGGAGTCTTGACGGAGATCACCTTCGATCTGGTGCCCGACGACAAGTACCCCAATTCGGAAGGTTACTCTTATACATACCTGTACCCGTCTGGTAGGGATGGCTTCCGCGCCGCGATGGGTCAACTCCAGCGGTGGGCGGAGCGACAGGCGGAAGGCACGCTGCCGCTGGGAATCGACCTCTTTCTCAGCGTCGTTTCAGGCGACTTCAACCAACTGCGACCAGCCGTGCTGCTCGTGGAAGTCATGTGTAGAGACAAGGCGGGTCTGGGGGAAATCAAGGCCGTTGTGGAGGCGATCGAGGAGGGCGCCGCGTGTGCCCCCATTGCCCGCCCGATCAATGGTCCAGCCAGGCTCTCGACCATCGCCGATACCGGCGTCCGCGAGATCGGTGTGTTTGGTCTTCCCGCGAGCGGCCGTGAGTTCGACTTGCCGTATAAGAAGTCGCTCCACATCACAATGAAGCCGTTTTCGGACGCTTTCCGTGACCGCTTCGTTGACCTTGTCAACGCGACCTACGAGCACGATGGCCTGAAAGTGGTGGTCCAGACGGTCGTCGGCGGCGGCGAATTCAGCGCGAATGGGCAGAAGAAGGTGACGCACATGCAGCGGCGCGATGCCCTCGTACAGCTCGTCTTCGACGTGTTCTACAAGTCCGGACACGAGGCCGACGCCGAGAAACTCCAAGCCGAGATGAAGTCCTTGCTGAAGGAGTTTAGCGGAGGCGAGGACGTGCGCATGAGCTGGGGCACTTTCGAAGACGCGAACACGAACAGCCAGCAACTCGACATGAGCCGGAGCCAGGTCCAAAGCCTCTACTACGACTCCAAGGCCGATTACGAATGGCTGCGGAAAATCAAAAAATACACCGATCCCAAGGACGTTTTTCACACGTCCTTCACCGTGCAGCTGTGAGGTCGCCCGCAATGCGTTGGAGAGTCTTTGTCTGCCCCGCCGTCCTGGTCCTGAGCGCCTGCTCGGAATCATCCGATCCCGACCCCACTCCCAGGCGTCCGCTGAAGGCGGTCCTGTTCCCATACATCCCCGACTCCGCGGGGGACAGCTTCGCCAGCCTGGAGCAGCGGCTGGAGTCCGACTTCGAAGCGGCCCATCCGGACATCGACCTGGACGTCGTCTTCGACGCCAACCTGGATGTCTATGACCTGGATGAAGGCGGGACGCTGAACCAGTTGCTCGGCACGGGGACCGGGGCCGCCCAGGTGGTGGAGGTGGACACGCTGATCCTCGGCTCGCTCGCGGAGAAGAAGTGGATCCAGCCGGTCGCGCTGGAGGCGGGCGTCGTGCATTCCGCGGCGGAGGAGGCGGTCCGCATTGGTAGTGCGAACTACGGCGTGCCTACCTACCTGTGCACCAACGTCGTCTATTCGCGGACCACGAACATCCGGTCCGCGACGGACAGCGCCTCGCTCGTGCGAATCCTTCGCGAGGCGGCGCCCGGCAAGCGCCCGTTGGCGACGAACCTCGATGGGAGCTGGACGCTGCCTTCCTCGTACATCGATGCCTGGGCGGACACGCATCCGGGGGATGCGCTCGCGAGCGCCATCTCGCTGCCGCTCGACTCACCGACCCTGAACGCGTTCGCGGACGTCGTCGACAGCTGCTCGCTCGAAGCGGGCGTCAATCCGTGCCTGGATGGCAGCTACGCGGACAACACGGTGGCGGAAGTGGCCTTCGCCCAGGAGCAGGCCAACGGCTTCATGGGCTACACCGAGCGCCTGTTCTACATCCTCCAGTCACAGCCCTCCATGCCGCTCCCGGAGGTCATCTCGGTCCCGTTGGGCGCGGGCTCGGCGCCGGCGGTCTTCGTGGATGCGCTGGTGCTCAACGCGAACTGCACGGGGACGTGCGCGGAGGATGCCCGGGCCTTCACGTCGTTCATGCAGGACCCCGAGACGCGCAGCCTCATCGCCTTCAGTGAAGACGGCCCCCAGGGCACCCGGCCTCGCTACCTGCTCCAGGCCAACCGCGCCTTCTATCAGCAGGAGCCCGCACGCTCCGACCCCATGTACAAGCAGTATGAAACCCTCCTGAGCGGAGCGCGGCCCTATCCCAACCAGCGCTTCCCCGAGAACCGGAAGGCGCTCCAGGCGGCCCTGCTGGAAGCCCTCCAGTAACGCCGGGCGGGCGGCGTCTGGCACATGGGCGGGCGAGCCCCCATCGTTGAAGGGGGAAGAGTCCGTCCCTTCCACGCGTCCCATGGCCCGCCTGCACGACAGCCCAGCGCATCCGTCTCCACGTGGCCCGCCACCGGAGTACAGCAGCCTCCTCGACGCCGTGCTCGCCAGCATGGGCGAGGGGCTGCTGGTGGCGGATGAGCACCAGCACCTCGTGTTCATCAACCCGAAGGGGGAACACATCCTGGGCATGGGGCCCACCGACGAGCCGGTCAGCCGCTGGCCGGCGCATTTCGGGCTCTACCTGCCGGACCAGGTCACGCTCTATCCGTCCGAGCGCCTGCCCATGAGCCGGGCGCTCCGGGGGGAGACCGTCAGCCGCGCGGAGGTCTTCCTGCGCAATGCCTCAAGGCCGGCGGGGACCTGGCTGCACGTCAGCTCCAGTCCGGTTCGCGACGGAGCCGGCCAGGTGCGCGGTGGCGCCTCCGTCATCAGCGACGTCACCGACTTCAAGCGGGCCGAGGACGCGGCGCGCGAGGGCGAAGAGAAGTACCGGTCGCTCTACAACACCACGCCCGTGATGATGCAATCCATTGATCCACGCGGGCGGCTCATCAGCGTCAGCGATTACTGGTTGAGCACGCTGGGCTACGCGCGCGCGGAGGTGCTCGGGCGCGAATCGGTGGAGTTCCTCACGCCGGAGTCCCGGCGGTACGCCCGCGAGGTCGTCCTGCCCGAGTATTACAAGACAGGGGTGTGCAAGGACGTGCCGTACCAGCTCGTGAAGAAGGGCGGGCAGCTCATCGACGTCCTGCTGTCCGCCATCGTGGAGCGGGACACCTCCGGCAAGATGGTCCGTTCGCTCGCGGTGCTGAACGACGTGACCGAGCGGAAGCGAACGGAGGAGGCGTTGCAGGAGAGCGAGCAGCGGCTGCGCGCCATCCTGGACAACGCGCCGACCGTGTTCTTCCTCCTGGATACGCAGGAGCGCTTCCTCTTCGTGAACCGCGAGTGGGAGCGGCTCTTCCACCGCACCCGGCAACAGGTCGCCGGCAGGACGGTCTTCGATGTCTTTCCCCGGGACATCGCGGAGACGCTGCACCAGGCCAACCGGGACATCTTCCAGAGCCGGGTCCCCGTGCAACGGGAGGAGCGGCTCCCGCACGACGATGGGATCCACGTCCACCTCACGCAGAAGTTCCCGCTCCTCGACGCCAATGGGGTTGCCTACGCGCTCTGTGGAGTCGCCACCGACATCACCGAGCGCAAGCGGATGGAGGTGTCACAGCGGTTCCTGGCCGAGGCGAGCAGCGAGTTGGTGGCCTCGCTCGATCCTGAAACCACGCTCCAGCGCGTCGCCGAGCTGGCCGTGCCCCTGCTGGCGGAGCTGTGTGTCTTCTTCGTGCGGACGGACGGCGTGGGTCTGCGGCCGGTGGCGGTGGCGGACCGTTCGCCGGCCCGCGCCGCGAGCGTACGGGAGTTCCTGCGACGCCATCCGCCGGAGCCGGAGTCCCTCCACGGTCCAGCCCGGGTGCTGGCCACGGGAGAGTCGGAGGTCTCCGAAGCGTCACAGGGCCTGTGGGATCCCGACGAGCTGCCGGAGGACCTGCGGCCGCTCGACGACCGGCCTTCGCTCGGCGTGCCCCTCCAGGCGCGGGGCCGCACCCTGGGCGTGCTGTATCTCCTCTCTCCTGATCCGGGGCGCACGTATTCACCGGCGGAGCTGGCCTTGACGGAGGAGCTCGGCCGCCGGGCTGCCTTCTCCATCGACAACGCGCAGCTCTATTGCTCGGCGCAGGAGTCCATCCGCGCGAGGGACGAATTCCTGTCCATTGCCTCCCATGAGCTGAAGACCCCGCTGACCTCCATGCGGTTGCGGGTGCAGCAGATGGAGTCCGTGCTCGTGGGAGCGCGCCCCCTGTCCCCGGAAAGGGTGAAGCGGATGCTGGAGGTCTTCGAATCCCAGCTCCAGCGGCTGTCGCATCTGGCGGAGCACCTGCTCGACGTCTCCCGCGTCAACGAGAAGCGGATCGACCTGCACCTGGAGGAGATGGACCTGATGGCGGTGGCGCGGCACGTGGCAGGCCACGTCGCGGAGCAGCTGCAGAAAGCAGGCTGCGAGTTCGAACTGGTGGCCCGGGAGCCGGTGTGGGGGAGCTGGGATCGGCTGCGGCTGGAGCAGGTCATGCTCAACCTGCTGACCAACGCGATGAAGTATGGCGCGGGTCATCCCATCCGGATGGAGGTGGCGAAGCACTTGGGGAGGGCGCGGCTCACCGTCGAGGACCAAGGCATGGGCATTCCGTTCGAATCCCAGGCACGCATCTTCGAGCGCTTCGAGCGCGCTTCCTCACGCAACTACGGAGGGCTCGGCTTGGGGCTCTTCATCACGCGACGCATCGTCGAGGCGCACGGTGGAAGCATCCGCGTCGAGAGCGAGCCGGATCACGGCGCGAAGTTCATCGTGGAACTGCCGCCTCACGCGGCCTAGCTCGCGTCCTGGCGGACCACGGCGGGCGTGGGCTCCACGTCCAGGGGACGGCCCATGCAGTCCTCGCCGTCGTCGGGCGCCGAGGTGCTCTTGGGCCGGTACTCCCAGTGCCACGGCTCCGACGCCACGGTGCGGCGGAAGCCGAAGCGGCACGCGTTGCCCGCGAGCCAGTCATACGTGGGGGACGCTTCCTCGCTGCCCACGACCAGGTCCACCGCGAGCCCGCGGTTGTGATTGGAGCGGCCCGGCCGCGCGGCCTTGGGCCCCAGTCCCTTGCGGTAGCGGCGCCACAGGAAGCGCTGCTGCTGATACGAACGCCACCCGCTCGTGACGAGCAGGGGCTGCCCCGCCGTGCGCGCCGCCTCCGCCATGCGCTCGAAGGCGGACGCCGCGTCGCGGTGGAGACGGTGGCCGGTGTGGATCCGTACCAGGCGCGGTGCCTTCGCCTTGGCCCTGCGAACCTTGGCTTCCTTCGCGAACCCGACGGGTGCCAGCAGACAAATCAGGAGCGCGAGGCCCCAGCGGAGCAGGGGAGAGGACATTCTTCGGAGGTCCAAGCAGTGGGCGAGGACCTGAGGCTGACGCCTTTATTCCGCTCTGAAAAGCAGGCGGGCCTGCGAGCGCTTTCCGCTCGTATCCGGTCGCCCGGACGCTCCGTGAGCCCTAGAAGAGCTTGAGCTGCGCGTCGGGTGCGGGCGCGTCCTTGGGCGGCAGCACACTGAAGCCGTTGGCGCGTGCCCAGGCCTCGCTCGGGCCCTTCCAGTGGTGCGCGTCCATGCGCGCGTGGCCCGCGTCATCGAAGGCGACGCCCTCGGCCTCCAGCAGCTCGCGCTGGCGGTGGCCGGAGGTGCTGATGCCTCCCGTGCGGTTGATGATGCGCTGCCACGGCACGGCCGACGCTCGCGACCCCAGCGCCGCCATCGCATGGCCCACGGTGCGCGCATCACAAGCCCCGCCGACGATGGTGGCGATGTCTCCGTAGGTGGCCACCTGTCCGGAGGGCACCTGTTCGCAGACGCGGTAGATGCGCTCGTACGGGTCCTGCGTGTCGGTGGGGGATGTCATCGGGTCTCCGGGCTGGGGCTGCCAGAATCCTACTCATGGCATCCACCGATGCACGCGAAACCCGAGGCGTCCGCCGAGGCCATTCACCTCAAGGGTGCTTCTTCGTTTCGGTGAAGACCGGTTCGTTCCGCCGGATGCGTTCGAAGATTTCGCCGTGGTCGATTTCGCCGAGGTCGATGTCCCAGAGGCCGGGCATCAGGAAGGCAGAGGCCCACGATGCGGCTTCCTCACCGGAGCGCCCGTTCTCGAAGCGATGCTCCGTGCGGAGTTCTCCGTAGCAAGCGACCTCGTGATCATTCTCATCCAGGAAGCGCGTCTCCAGGTTGCCCGCCACGATGAGACTCTCATCGTTGTAGACGCCCTGGATGACGTCCCGGACCACCAGGTCGCCCAGGACCAGGAAGTTCCCCGACGTCCGCAGCCCCTTGGCGACACAGCGGCCCAGGACCACGATGGTGGAATCCGGTCCGCAGTCGTCCAGGAATCCATCGACCTCCAGGTCGCCCAGCACGAGGAGGGGACAGGTGACGAGCAGCGAGCCGGGAGCCTTCGCGTTGCCCGTCACGACCGTGGCCTTGGACAGCGACGCATCCAGTACGGCGTCCACGGGCTCAAGCAACTCGCGCATCACCACTGCGGCCAGGCCGACATGCGACACGGGCCCGGGACACAGCGCCTTCGCGAGCGCGGCGGGCTGAAGGGGCGCGTCCTTGGGGAACGCCCTCCCCAGGGTCGTGACCAGGGGCGTGCCCTGATGGGAGAGCGCATCCCGGAGGGCACCGTCCAGTCGGGCGAGCGTGGCCTCCGCGCGCGGAAGGAAGTCGTTCTTGGAAAGGAGCATGGTCATGCCGCCATGGCCTGTCGTTCCTTCGAGGGTGCACCGGCCTGGTTGAGCACTGCCCATTCCTGGCGCAGGCGCTCGTACAGGGCATTCAACGGCTGGCCCGGCGCTTCGTACTGCCCGGCGTGGTGCTCCACGATGTGGCGCAGGAGCACGTAGCAGATGGTGGCCGCGCCCGCGCTCTCCACCGCGGTGAATTGAGCCTTGTCCCTGAACCAGAGCGTGGTGGGCATCTGACAGGCCTGCGTGCCCGAGGCCACCAGGTGCGCACCGGGCTTGAGCCACGGGTGCTTCGCGAACAGGTTGGGCCGGTCCACCGTGAGCGCGGAGATGAGGTTGGAGATGCGCCGGTCCTTGAACCGCGAGTCCCCATACACCTGACCGAACACGAGCCCGCGTACCCGCTTCATGAACACCTGGGTCGTCAGCGCCAGCAGCGACGTCGCGCGGAGCACCAGCATCTGCGTGAACTCCGGCACGGTGAGCTTCTTGAACGACGGCCAGACGTCCAGGTCCATCTGCCGTTTCACCAGCGTGATGACGTCCGTCAGCCGCGCACGCACCCAGACCAGCGCCGTCGCCACCGACGCCGTCAGCACGCCGGGGATGAGGTAGAGGAAGTAATCCCGAGGCTCCCAGTCGCCCGCTTGAGCGGTCTCGAACCCGCGCCACGCGAGGATGGCGGCGGAGAGCAGGGTGAGGAAGAAGAGGCCGTAGGCCAACCAGGAGACGCCGTTCAGCGTCACCCAGCCGCGCTTCGTCGGGTTCTCCGGAACGTTGTACATCTCCGGGCTCTGGACGCTGACGTCGGAGATGACGAGCGTGGGCTGCGGATCCGCCCGGTTGAACGCGAGCAACAGGCTGTCGATGCCCTGGTTGTCGTAGATGCCGCCGTCCATCAGTGGCAGGCCGTTCTGGAAGCCCGGGCCCAGCGCCGCCTGCGCGGTGGCGAGCGGATAGCCCTGGGGCCAGTGGAACTGCTGCGGGAACACCAGCGGTTCAAAGCCGCCCGGGAAGCACGACGACGCGGCGGCGATGTCCGCCAACCGGACGTGGCTGGCCACCGGGCGAGGCATCCGGTAGCCGTTGTTGCCCAGGATGGTGAGCGGTTTGTTGCTGCGCCGGAAGCGGAAGTCCAGGCCGGTATGGAACTCGGTGGTGTTGAAGATGGCCTCCTGGAACTGGAGCCCGCTTGCGTCCAGGACCTCGCCGAAGCGCCGGTCGCCCAGGAAGTCGGGCCGGGCGTAGACCTCCGCGGCGGACCGGATGAGGCTGGCCCAGGCATGGCTGCCGTGGTCGCGGTTGGAGGTCAGCCCCGTCAGGGCCTCCGCAATCACATTCGTCTGAAGCAGGTACGCCGAGAATGCCTCGTGAAACGCCTTGAACGGCTTGCCGTCCAGCTGGCTCACCACCCAGGCCAGGCCCGTGAGCGTGCCACCGGACACCGTGGACAGGCCCACGACATCGGACAGGAGTCCCACGGTGTCGAGGAACCGCAGCGTCCCCAGGTGGAACGCCGCCGCGCGGTAACCCCCACCGGACAGAGACAGCGCGAGCGGTCCGAGCGGACCGTGTTTCTCTGTGACAGGGGGCGTGGCGTCTTGGCTCATGGGGCTGGGGTGCGGCGGAGAGGACGGCGGGAGCTTAGGCCAGATGCGCACTGGCAGTGCCACCCTGAGCCCCCAGGAGGCAGGCGGCGCCGTTACGCCTCACCGCGCGGACTGGCGGGAGCCCTCCGCGGCGTCCAGGTGCTCCTTCAGGAGCGCGTTGACGCGGTCCGGGAAGCGCAGGGGCACGCCGTGCGAGGCATGGGGGAGCTCCACGAAGCGGGCGCCAGGAATTCCCGCCGCCAGGGCCTGACCGGCGGTGGGGGGCGCGATGGGGTCGTGCGTGGCGCTCACGACCAGGGTCGGCAGGCCCGCCAGCCCCTGGAGGAACGGGGTGGCGTCCGCGCTCCGCATGGCCCGGAACTGGCGCATCGCCACGGGAGGCTGGTCCGCGAGGTCATGGTCGAACAGCTCCGCGAGTTGCTCCGCCAGGGCGTCCTTGTCGGCGTGGGCCAGTTCCTCGGGCGCCAGCACCATGCGGAGGAAGGCGTGGCGCCGCATGCGCCGCGTGCCCACCTGGGTCCGCAGGCCCATGAGCAGCAGGCCCGGCGTGAGCCGGGTGGGCACCGCGCCCGTCGCGAACGTGCACAGCAGCGCGAGGCTGCGTACCCGCGCGCGTGCGTGGTGCGCGAGGTACAGCGCCACCAGCCCGCCCAGCGAGTGCCCCATGACGTGCGCGCACTTCCAGCCCTGCGCGTCCATCAAGGCGAGCACGTCGCCGGCCATCATCTCCACCGTGAGTGCATCGCCTGGCGGCTGGCTGGATCCGAAGCCCCGGTTGTCCAGGCAGAGACACCGGAAGTGGGATGCCAGGCCTTCCACCTGCGGCCGCCACCCCGTGGCGCCGACGCCGACCCCCTGGATCATCACCACCGGAGGACCGTCTCCCTCCACGAACCAGCTCAGCGTGCAGCCCCGGTGCAGGGTGCTGTGTCGGAGGTAGGCGAGGCTCATGAGGGCTCCTGAAGCAGGGAGGCGCGAAGGCTATCCTGTCCCCGGGGTCACTGTTGCTTCGCGTAAGCGTTGGGGCAGGCTCTCCATCCCATGCCAATTTCTTCCTCGCATCATCGCAAGGTCGCCTCGACGGCACTCTTCTGCGCGGGACTCGCGCTGGGCTGGCCCCTGTTCGCGGGCGCGAAGCTCCAGGGTGGGGTGTGTGATCCGCTGAATGATGAAGCCGACGGCATCCGGGTTCGGCTCGTGTCGGCCACCGCGGATGGCGTCTCCATCATCCCCGCGCAGGGCACGGGCCCCATTGGCGCCGTCTACAACATGTGGGCCGTGCGACCGGAGGCGGGAGCGACCGGCGATTTCGCGAGGGCCATGCTCTTCGAAGCCGAGCCGACGGAAGGCACGGGAGAGCTCTACCGGAACCTCAGCCTCCAGAGGCAGCCATGAGGAGGCTTGGCATCGTGCTCGCGGGCATGCTGACGAGTGCCCTGGCCTCCACGCTGTTGACGGCCTGTTGTCCGGATCGCCCCCCGCGCGTGGTCTTCAAGCTTCCCTTCGGAAACTACGGAGTGACGACCCCCACGGCGGACACGAACTATCGCCTCTTCCTCGCCGAGGACGGCGTCACCGTGGTGGAGACCTTCGAGCGCGGGGGCAAGGCCTACCGGCAGGAGTACCGGGTGACGGACCGGCAGCAGACCGACATCTAAGGCCGCGGCCGTCAGGGGACCGTGTAGAGCCCGACGACGTTCGGGTCCAGCGTGTCGCTGGAGATGCGCAGGCCGGTGGCGGTGCTGATGCTCGCGACGTCCGTCACGCCCAGGTCCGCCAGTGAGAACGACACGCCTCCCAGCTTGGACTGCACCGTGCCCACCGGGTTGCCGGTGAGGCTCGCCACGCCGCTGGTGTACGAGACGGTCGCCAGCGCGGTGGGCGTGTTGCCCGCCGCCGAGCTGGTGAAGTCGCTCGCGAGCAGCGCCAGCGAGTAGCTGCCCACGACCTGGTTGGACGCGTTGATCAGCGTGACGGTGGCCTCGTCGCCGAGCGTCGTCGAGGTGGGCGTGCTGTCCACGATGAAGAAGCGCGTCTTCGTGGTGAACGCCGCGCCGAACTGGAAGTGGCCGGCGTTCAGGTTGTTCGTGCCGTCGTGGATGCTCAGCCCGGTGGAGGCCGCGTTGGCGTTCGCGGGCACCGTTCCCCGCGCGCTGGGCGTGTTGGTGCTCGTGATGCCGTTGGCCGTCGCGCCCACGAGGTTCGTGAACGTGCCCTCCGACGTCGTGAGCGCTGCGAGCTGCGTGTTGCCGGTGATGTTGGCCGGCGTCCCCGCCGCCACTGAACCCGTGAAGGTCGCGCCGGAGACACGCAGGCGCGTGGGCGCGTTGACGACCGGATCCGGCAGCGCGGTGATTTCATAGGCGATGCGGTGGAGGTTCGCCGCATCGGCCGTGCTGATGCCCAGGTCCGCCGCCGCGCTGCCGGTGCCCGTCGCCAGGCCGCGGGGATCCGCCTGGGTGATCTTCGCGAACAGCACCGCCGCGGACAGGTAGCTGCCGTACTTGCTGGAGTGCCGGCTGTCCTGGGCGCTCCACAGGTTGAACATCCCCGGAGAGATGCCATCCGCGGGATTCGGGTCGGCCAGGTTCTGGTCCACCGCGCGCATGTAGCCATCTCCCACGCGAGCGACGCCCGTGAAGCCCAGGTCCCGATAGGCCTTGAAGTAGGCATCGCGCAGGTCGGTCTGCATCGCCTGGAGCCCCGCGGTCCCGCTCGGGTAGCCCTGCGCGCCCACGGACGTGGGCGACGACCACGTCTCATACAGATACAGGTTCGCGGAAGGGTTCGCGGCGCGCACCAGGGTGCGCAGGTCGCGCACGGCATCCGTGAAGCCCGTGGGCGAGCCACCGCGCGAGGTGGGCAGCGGCGTCGTGCTCTGCTCCTGGAGCACGACGGTGTTCCACGTCGCCTGACCGATGGTGGCGGCCCGGTTCGTGTGGTGCCACCGGAGCGTCTGGCCGCTGGCCGTCTCCAGGCTCACGTTGAACGTGAAGCCGGCCTGCACGGTCAGCTTCTTGAAGATGCCCGGGATGCCGCCCTGGCCGGAGCCATTCGTGTCGGTGACGGCGGCCTTGTTGTACGAATAGGCGGGCTCTTCATTGCCGTGCGTGAAGCTGTTGCCCACGAAGAGGATGTTGCCGCTGGTGACCGCGGCGGTGGTGCTCTCCAGGTCGTCCTGCTCGGTCTCGGGGAGGGGCGCGCAGCCCGCCTGGGTCGCGATGACGCCCCAGGCCATCAAGCCCAGCACTCGCGGGTGAACAGCGGCCAATAACGCATTGAGTTGGGACCGGCGCATTTCGCCATCATGACGGAATAGCGTGATTAACGCGAGTCGGTGTCTGTCTTCACCCGCGCCGGTCGCGCAGCCGCGTGTATGTGTATGAGACGAGCAGCAGCATGACGCCCAGCAGGATGAATGTGACCACGCGCTGATCCGGCGGCAGCTTCGCCACGTCCACCAGCACCAGCCGCCCCAAGGCGAGCCCCAGCACCGCCAACGCGGCCAGCCGGTACCAGCGCTCGCGCACCGCGAAGCCCACGCCGAAGAGGAGGAAGGCGGCGATGACCCAGCCCAACGTGACGAGCCCGTCGGGCATCCGTGCGCCCACCAGCGCCACCAGCGCCAGTCCTGCTCCCGCAGCGCAAATGGCGGTGAAGGCCGTCCGGGCCTCGGGTTCGGGCAGGCCCGCGACTCGCACCGTCCCGCCGCGCTCCACCAGCACGAACGCCACCACCAACCCGATGAGCAACGTCAGGCGGCCCGGCGTCTCCCATTCACACGCGCCCAGCGCCACGTAGAGGATGAGCACGCCCACGCCCCGCAGCACCGGGGACTCCACCCCGCGCGCGGCCAGGCCCGCGACGAGCCCCGTCACCGTCCATGCCGCCACCAGCGCGACGTCGTCGTAGCGCGCGGGCATGGCCAGCGCGAACGTCACCGCCGTCAGCGCCAGGTACGCGTGCGTCAGCGCCGTGGGCGCACGCTGGAGCCTGGACACGACGGCCCCCGCGCCATGCGCCAGCGCGACGACGAGGAGGAAGCCGAAGAGGTGCGAGTCCTGCTCCTGAGCAACTTCGTACGCGCCCAGCGACGTCAGGCCCACCCAGTTGAGCAGCGTGAACGCGAGGCTTGCGCGCACGGGCAGGTCGCGCGGGCGCACCAGCAGCGCCACGGAGAACAGCAGGAAGTAGAGCGCGAGGAAGCCCAGGCTCAACAGGAGCCGGTCATCCTCGGGCGCACCCGGCGCCATGTGGCCTGTGCGCACCGCCCAGACGACGTGCGTGCTGTACACGGCCACCAGGCTGGACAGGGGCACGATGACCCAACGGTTGCGCACCAGGAAGAACAGCGCGCCCGCCGCGAGCATCGTCGTGGACAGCAGTGTGAACGCGGTGATGTCGCTGAGCATCCCCGTGTGCAGTCCCAGGAACAGCGCGATGCCCGCCACCGTCTCCGACTGCATCCGGTGCGCGATGGTCACGATGGCCACCACGAACCCCGCGAGCAGCACCAGCGCCAGCACCTCGCTGTCGATGACCCGCACCGCGGGGATGAAGTGCAGCGCGTAGGTGACGAAGTACGCGAGCGCCAGGCCGCCGCCGAAGACGATGCGTCCGAACAACTGGTGCCGCCGCGCCAGCCACAACCCGAACGCGCCCAGCCCCGCGCTGAGCAGGTAGCCCGCGCCCACGCGCGCCAGCACCCCCAGCTCCCCGAAGTGGTACGTGATGAGGTACGCGATGCCGATGATGAGCGCCACGATGCCCAGGCGGCTCAACCAGTAGGTGCCGACATGCGCCTCCAGGTCCCGCTGCTGCTCGGGCACTGCCACCGGGGCCGCGACTGTGCCGGCCGCGGGCATGGTCACGGGGCGCGGCGCCTCCCGGGACTCCAGGCTCGCGAGCCGCGTCTCCAGGGCCGCGACCGTCGCCTCCAATCGCTTCACCGTGTCCCGCAGGTCCTGCCCGTCACCTTCGTCCGACATGGACTCCCCTCGTACTCCAGCGCGCATTCCGGCCCGGGGAATCTTCAAGTACGGGCCTGGCGTCCCTTCAGTTTGAGACGAATCCGTTCGCCGGCGTTGATACATCCCGGGCATCAACGCGGCGGAGCTTCAGCAGCTCTGACGCCGCGTGAGCGTGGCAGCGGCCCCCGGGGAGTGCGCACGGGGGCCGGAGGCCGTTGCTTCAGGCGAGGTTGTGGAACACGTGCTGCACGTCGTCGTCCTGCTCCAGCATGTCCACCAGCTTGAGCACCTCCGTGGCCTGCTCCTCGGGCAGCTCCTTCAGGGTGCCGGGCAGGGGGATGTACTCGGACTGGGTGGACGCGGTCGCGATGCCCTTGGCTTCAATCGCGGACATGAGCTTGCCGAAGTCGGCGAACTTGCAGCGCAGGAGCAGCTGCTTCTCGCCCTTCTCGCCCGTGGTCTCGCCCATCTCCTCCAGGCCGTGGTCGATGAGCTCCAGCTCCAGCTCCTCCGCGTTCAGCCCTTCGGCGTCCAGGCGGATGGCGCCCATGCGCTCGAAGAGGCGGGAGACGCTGCCCGCCGTGCCCATGCTTCCGCCCAGCTTGGTGAAGGGGAAGCGGACGTTGGCCACGGTGCGCGTGACGTTGTCCGTGGCCGCCTCCACCAGGATGCCCACGCCGTGCGGCGCGAAGCCTTCGTACAGGAGGATCTGGTAGTCGGCCTGGTCCTGACCACTGGCGCGCTTGATGGCGGCGTCCACGTTGGTCTTGGGCATGTTCGCCGCGCGGGCGTTCTGCACGGCCCGGCGCAGCGCGGGGTTCGATTCGATGGTCGGCCCGCCCGCCTTCACCGCGATCACGATGTCCTTCGTGATGCGCGTGAAGACCTTCGCCATCTTGTTCCAGCGGGCGAACATCGTCGCCTTGCGTGTCTCGAAAATGCGTCCCATGGTGTCCTCAGTATACCGAGAGCCGCTCCCGTGGAGCGGGTTTCGCAGAAGGGGCCCGTGTCACCCGCGCGGGAAGCGGCTCGCCAGCGCGTCCGCCAGGGGGCCCGCGCCCGTGCGCAGGGGGTCCACGCAGGGCAGGCCATGCGCCCGGCCGGTGGCCTCCAGGAGCGCCAGCGCCTCGTCCTCGCCCAGGTGCTCCGTGTTGATGGCGATGCCCGTGCACTGGATGGCCGGGTTCGTCAGCCGGCCCTCCAGCACCGTGCGGTCGATGACGTCCTGGATGGATGGCAGCGGGTGTTTCACGCCGCGCATGCTCGTGCGCGTGGGCTCGTGACAGACGATGAACGCGTCCGGCTGTGAGCCGTGCAGCAGGCCCAGCGTGACGCCCGCGAAGGAGGGGTGGAACAGCGACCCCTGGCCCTCCACCACGTCCCAGTGGTCCGCGTCGTTCGCGGGCGTGAGCCACTCCGCCGCGCCGGAGACGAAGTCGGACACCACGGCATCCAGCGCCACGCCTCGCCCGGAGATGAGGATGCCCGTCTGCCCGGTGGCCCGGAAGTCCGCCTTCCACCCGCGCTGACGCAGCTCTTTCTCCAGCGCCAGCGCCGTGTACTTCTTGCCCACCGCGCAGTCGGTCCCCACGGTCAGCACGCGCAGGCCGGGCCGCTTCGTGCCCTTTCCCGTGGCGAAGTCCCTGTCCGGGAAGCGCACGTCGTGCAGCTTGCGCCCGTGCTTCGCCGCCGCGGCCGCCACGGCGGGGAACGAAGACAGACGCTTGTGCAGCCCGGTGGCCACGTCCATCCCGGCCTCCATCGCCCGCACCAGCGTGTCCACCCACGCGTCCGCCAGCACGCCGCCCGGATTCACCACGCCCACCACCAGCGTGCGCGCGCCCTTTGCCTTCGCCTGGGCGATGTCCATGTCCGGCAGGCCACAGTCCGCCACGCAGCCCGGGAGGCGCAGTTGACCCACGCACCAGTCGGGCCGCCAGTCCACGATGCCGTGCGCCGTCTTGGCCGCGAGCTGATCCCTCACGTCTCCCAGGAACAGCAGGTAGGGCTTGTCGATGTCCACGCGCGGTGCCTTAGCACGGCCGAAAAACGGCGTGGAAATGGCGCGGGGGAATAAGCGCGACACCGGACGTAACAGGGAGGAGCCCGCGGATGGGCTCCCTCTTCCGGAGTCACCCATGCGCTTCATCCCTACCGCCGCGTTCGTGTTCGCCGCCTCGCTCGCCACCGCCTGTGGGGGACCTCTCGAGGAGGAGACCCCTGGCGCCGAGGTCGTGGACGAGTCCGTCGCCAGCCAGGAGCAGGGCATCGACGAGTCCTGCGTGGGTTCGGGCGTGGTGCTGGCGCAGCCGGACGGCGCGTCGGTGGCGGCCGTCTTCCCCCACTGCTCGTACGCGGACATCTCCGCGGCCTCCAACGATGGCACCTATGATCAGCCGTCCTGCGTGCACCGCTTCGTGACGGAGATCACCGGCCTGAACGGCAACTACGCCCAGCCGTTCGTGGAGGTCATCCCGGCGTCGAGCAACGTCACGGAGAGCGCCTGCAAGGGCGTGGCGATCACCGGCGCCGCGTTCGGCTACGCGAACGGCGTCTGGTGGGGGCTGGGCTCGGTGAGCACCACCGGCACCTGGTACCCGGCGGGTCCCTTCTTCCCGGCGTTCTGCGGGCTGCGCGTCAACATCGGCACGGGCGGGTCCGGCTACAGCAAGATTCGCGTCACGGGCTTCGGAGCGGCGCTGGGCGTCTTCAAGGCCCGGGTGCGCACGGGCGTTCGCATCGGCAACGGCCCCTGCTAGCCCTCCAGCCTGCCATTCCGGGTCTCCCACCTGTCGGGTGGGAAGCGCCAGGGAGGGTGTCGATGGACTTCGCGGGCGGGGCGGCTCCTGCTAGGAACGCCCCCGTGGTCTTCCGCCCGCGATCGCCCCGCGCCGTCCCGCCCGGGGAGTCCTCCGCATCCAAGCCGGAGGTGCCTTCGGCCTCCCGTGAGGACGCGGCGGAGTTCCAGGCGCTCATCGCGCGGTGCGCTCCGGCGTTGGAGGAGCGGGCCCGCATCCTCTGCCGGGGCCGCAACCCGGCGGATGCGAAGGACTTGTTGCAGGAGACCTACGAGCGGGCCTTCCGCGCGTTTCATACGTATGACCGGTCCGCGCCTCCCATGGCGTGGCTGGCGTCCATCCTCGTTCGACGCTTCCTCGACTGGTGCCGGCACGACCGGCGCCACCCCCAGGAGGAATTCACCGACGCGATGGGGGACACCCTGGCGGAGGCCGAAGCCGCCCCGGAGACATGGGCGCGCTACACGTTGGATGACGTGTGGAAGGCGGTGGAACAGCTTCCCCCGGAGCTGCGCGAGGTGGTCCGCATGAAGGACATGGAGCGACAGAGCTACGCGGAGATCGGCCGACGGCTCGGCATCCCGTCCATGACGGTGGGCACCCGTCTGTTCCGCGCACGCAAGAAGCTCAAGGAGCTGCTCCTCGCGCGGGAAGGCACCGCGGGGGGCACGGCGTGACCGTCTCCTGTGAACAGCTCGCCGCCTTCGTGGACGGGGAGCTTCCGCCAGAAGAGGCCGAGGCCTTCCAGGCCCACCTCGCGACCTGCGCGGAGTGCCAGGCCGGCCTGGAGGACCAGGTGCAGGCGAGCCTCCTCGTGCAGGCCGCCGCTGACGCGCGTGCCGTGTCCGGCGCCGGGGAAGCCGTGAGGCCTCCCGGTACGGACGCACGGCCCGTGGCGTCCCCCGGTTCGGCTGGTTCGGAAGGTGGCTCCGCGGGTTCAGGACTCCGTGCCGTTCCCGGGACGGGAAGCCGGTCCGAGCCGGCGTCCGATGCCGGGACACGCGCCCCGTCCGCTCGCCCCCGCGCCCGTACGGCATGGGATCGCCGCCGCGTGGCGGGTTTCGCGGCCGCTGCCGCCGCGGTGGTGCTCGCGGTGCTGCTGGTGGGACGTCCGTGGCGCTCCTCGGAGACAGAGCGCGCGCTGCCCTTCGCGCTGGCTTCCGCGCGCCCGCTGGAGGGCCGGCTCAGTCACCCGGGCCTCGTGGACTACCGGGCCACGGGCACGATGCGCGGCGGTGCTGACGGACGGCCGGAGCTGGATCTCAAGGCCCTGTCGGAGCTGGAGGCGAAGGGCGACCTGCACGGCGTCGCGACCGCCTGGCTCGCGGCCGGGGACTTCGAGCGCGCGGAGCGCATCCTGGAGCGGCTGCCCGCGTCTCCCGCCGTCATGGGCGACCTGTCGCTGGCGGCCCTGGGCCGTGCCCAGCCGGAGCGCGCGCTGACGCTTCTGGAGAGGGGCCTGGAGACCGCGCCGGACGACGCACGGCTGCACTGGAACCGGGGCCTCGCGCTCCAGGCGCTCTCGCTGGAGCTGGCCGCCGCGGCGGAGTTCTCCCGCGTGGCGCAGGCGAAGGAGCCCGGCTGGAGCACCGAAGCCACCGAGCGCGCGGACGGCCTGCGCAAGGGCGCGCTGGCGCGTCGGGACTCGTGGCAGGCCATGAACGCGGCCGGCATGGAGTTGGCGCTGGAAGGTACGCCGTACCCGGGCTCGATGGCGCGGCGCAACCCGGACCTGGCGCGGCTGTACCTCTACCACGCGTTGCGCGCGGCCCCGTCCGTGGAGCGCGTGAAGACGCTGGCCCCGCTGGCAGCGCTGCTGGACGACGTCACCCGCACCCAGACCGCGAGCGCCTACGTGGCGCGCGTGGCGGCGGCGGACTTCAGCAAGCGCGGCCCGCTGGCGAACACCTACTACGAGCTGCTGGCCGGCACGCGTTCGCTGCAGGGCGCGGAGGTGGACGCGTTCCTCGCGCGGCTGCGGCGCTCCGGCGAGCGCGACCTGTTGTTGGGCGCCATCCTGCTGCTCCACCAGGAGGACCGCTTCGTCGACGAGCTGGCGACGCTGGTCCGTCAGTCCGGTGAGCCCGCCTGGTACGACGCTCCGCTCGCCCGGGGCCGGGCCCAGGCGGCGCAGGCCCGGGGCGACATGGAGACGGCGGAGACGTCCCTCAAGAAGGGGCTGGCGGCGTGCCGGAGCGCGGGCTTCCAGGACCGTTGCGTGGACCTCCAGCGGCACCTGGCGGCGCTCTACAACCGGATGGATCGCCGCCACGAGGCCGGGTCGCTGGCGCGCTCCGCGCTGGAAGAGGCGTTCCGCACCGACAGCTGGTTCCAGGAGGAGGTGCTCCTGTCCGACCTGGTGACGAGCGCGCGGCTGAGCCACGCCCCGGCGCTCGCCCGTGCCTACCTGGACGAGTTCGTCCAGCACGCGCCGGAGGACTGCGCACGCCGGTCGGAGTACCACCACGCACGGGCGCTCCTCTTCGTGGAGGACCTGGACGCGAAGCGGGCCCGGCGCGAGGTGCAGGACTCGCTCACCTGTCCCACCGCGCCCACGCTCCTGGAGGTCGCCGTCGCGGGAGACCTGCTGCGGTTGGAGGGCAGCACCGTGCCGGGCCGCGAGTTGGACCGCGTGCGCGAGCGCATCCGCGTGCTGCGCGAGGACCCGTCGCTGACCACCGGCGAGCGGTTGCTCGTGGACCACATCGAGGGGCGCATCCTCATCGAGCGCGACCGTGAAGACGGCCAGAAGCTCCTGCGCGGGGTCATCACCGGCTCGGTGCTTCACCGCTCCACCGACATCGAGGCGCGCAAGGCCTGGGCCCACAGCCACCACGTGCTGGTGATGGACGCGGGCCGGGCGAAGGAGTGGGGCCCCGCGGTGGACCTGCTCGCGCAGGAGGTGGACCGCACCGCGCCCACGTCGTGCCTGCTGGCGCTGGCGGGCCAGGATGAACGGATGCTCTTCGTCGCCCGAGGCCCCACCGGCGCGAGCGACGGCCTGTACCTCCACGCCCTCAAGCAGCCCCTGCGCGAACAGGTGCCCGCGGTGCCCGAGAAACTCCTGCAGGTGCTCGCCGGCTGCGACGTGGTGCGAGTGCTCGCCGAGCCCATCCTCCTGGGGCGTCCGGGGCTGCTGCCCGGGGACCGTGCGTGGAGCTACCTGGCTCCGGGCGGCCACCGCGTGGAGGCTCCGGCCTCGGCGCCCGTGCCAAAGCGGCTGGTGGTGTCGGACGTGGAGCCGCCCGCGACGCTGGGGTTGCCTCGCCTGATGCCGTGGAAGGGCATGACGGGGCAGGGCGATGTCCACCTGCGGGGCCGCGCGGCGACGCCGGAGGCGGTCCTCGCGGAGATGGAGGACGCCACGGAGGTGGAGCTGCACACGCACGGCCTCTCAGGCACCGTGTCCGACGCGGCCTTCCTGGCGTTGTCCCCGGACGTGGCCGGCCGCTACGCGCTCACCGCGGAGGAGCTGGAAGGGCACACGCTCCGGGGCACCCCGGTGGTGATGCTGGCCGCTTGCGACGCGAACGTGGGCGCGTGGCGCTACCACGCGGTGTCCAGCCTGCCGTCCGCGCTGATTCAAGCGGGCGCGCGGGCCGTGGTCGCGCCCTCCACGGAGGTGCCGGACGTGGAGGCCGGTGCCTTCTTCCAGTCGCTGGTGGACTCGCTGCGGCGAGGCACTCCGCCTGCCCAGGCGCTCCGGGACACCCGCGCACGGTGGCTCCAGCAGGGCAGCCCCCGGTGGGTCCAGGACCTGGTCGCGTTCGAATAGACTCCCGGCGAATATCCGCGCCGCCGCGCGTAAGGGCACCGGGAGGATTCATGATCACGCGTTGGAAGTCCGCAGTGGGAAGCATGGCCGTGGGAGTTGTCGCCCTGTCGGCGGCGCAGGCAGGGGCCCAGCCGGCGAGGGCCCAGAACAATCAGGTGAAGCTCGCCCCGGCGAAGCCCATCGCGAGCCCGGCGAAGGCGAAGTCCAGCGGCACCGTGGACGTGGCCGTGGATGAAGGCGCCAAGGGCACCCGCATGTACCGGTATGACCGGGGCAGCGGGAAGCTCACGCTGGTGAAGCAGCTCACGCAGAGAGAGGCGGCCAGCACCACCGCCGGCTTCAAGGCGTTGTCGTCGGTGGAGGCCGGTGGCGGCACGTCCCTGGTGGATCCCGATCGTGGCGGCGCCGTCGCCCCCGAAGGCAAGCCTCCCAAGGGCGGACCCCCGGGCGGACATGAAGAGGGCCAGCAGCTCACCCAGTCGGACCTGGCCAACATCAACCGCGAGCTGGGCAGCCTGAAGCTGAACAAGTCCCAGGTGAAGATCGGCACCCAGGCCCAGCGCTAATCCCAGCCGCTCAGCGGAAGGAACGGACGGCCGTGGCGCCGGAGTGGGGACACGTATCCTCGCCCCGGAGGGCCACGGCCTTCACGTTCCTGGATGAACGCCGGCCCACGCGTTCAACCCCAGACGCCCGGAGTGTCTGCCCTGACCTCGCTCCCGCGTTTCCCGCACCTCTCGCGCCTTGCCACACGTACAACGTGGTCGCACTTTTCGTGCGTGAGGGGGCGCTGCTCGCCCGTTTGTCTTTGACGCCCTCCTTGTCCAAACGTTCGTGGGTCCGGCTGGAGCGCCCGCGGCAGCAGGAGGTTGCACACATGGGGAACGTGGAGAACGGGCGTCGTCGTGGCGCGGGGGGGCTCTCATGGTGGGCGTGGGGACTGACCGTGGCCGTCCTGGGCGCGGGATGTGATCCGGGCGGCCGGGAGCCCGAGCCAGCGGATCCGCTGGCCACGCAGGAGCAGGCGGCCCTCAGTTACAACAGCCTTTCGTACAACGGGTTGTCGTTCAATGGGCTGTCATTCAATGGCCTGTCCTTCAACGGGCTGTCGTTCAATGGCTTGTCATCCACGGCCTTCGCGTCGTGGTACGGCGCGAATCCGGCGCTCGCGGCGGAGGTCATGCGCTACATCGTGCGCTGCGCCATTCCGGAAGGGCAGACACGCACGTACACAGATGCGCAGACGAACACGGTGCACACGTGGACGGGCCTGCTGGGCCTGGCGCCGGGCTGGGCCGGAGGGGCGCCGGCGACGGAGGCGGAACAGCAGATCGTCTCCGCGTGCCTCGCGGCGCACAGCAATCCCTTCGGCGTGAGCGTGCCCATCTCCGTGTTGGGCCGGGACGGCCTGGGGGTGGCCATCCCCGCCTCCGAGGGTGAGTTGGCCACCTTCGCCCGGCCGGAGTCGTGCTTCTTCGGCAATCTCTTTCAGGGGCAGGGGCTCTACGCGGGCAGCCAGAACCCGCCCCTGGACGCGACCCAGAGCACCACGCGCGCGTGCGCCGTGGTGGATGGCTCCGGGATGCCTCGCATGACGTGCGCGCCGCTCGTCTACGTGGGCAGATGCTCGGACGTGTGCACGCAGGCGGGAGCGGCCTTCGCGAGCTGCACGGTGGGCGGCGTGAGCTTCCAGCCGCTCACCACGCGCGTGCGCGACTCGGACCTGTTTGTGTGCGGTGATGGCACCTGCCAGGTGACGGAGTCCTGCGGAGCGTCCAACTCGTACAACGCGTGCGCGGCGGACTGCGGCGCCTGTCCGTGAGGTGAGCGCGGGCGGCCTTCAGCCGGAGTGGGAGCCCAGGCCGGAGGCCGCGCCCACGCGCAGCCGTTCATGCAGCGCGTCCGTGAGCAGGTACCAGAACTGGACGTTGCCGAAGCTGAGGATGTCGCCGCCCCGGAGCGGCACCTCGCGCTGCCCGATGGTGCTGGCATTGACGAAGGTGCCGTTGGTGGAGCCCAGGTCGCGCACGGTGCAGCGGCCCGCCGCCCGGCTCCACTTGAGCTCCGCGTGCTGCTTGGACACGGACGCATCGTCCAGCACCAGCTCGCAGTCCAGCCTGCGGCCAATGCGGAGCACCTCCGAATCCCGGAGGGTGGGGAGGGTGGCGACGAGCAAATCGTCGAACTCGAAGAGCAGGGCGAGCATGCCCTGCTCGACGTCGCCGGGGTCCGCCATGCGGGTGGGCGCGAGCGCGGCGGCGGACAGCTCCGACGGCGGACGCTGCACCAGCGCGAAGGGGCCCAGCTGATGCTGGAAGGCGCCCACGGGGAGGGCGGAGGCGAGTGCGCGCAATTCCTGGACGGACAGCACGTGGAGCAGCCTAACGGGTCGGCCGTCGGGCGCCCAGCCACTACCGGACGATGGTTGTAAGGCTTTCGTTGACCGGCCAGTCACTCGTTCCCTACATTGACCCTTTCGAGTCGCGGGTCGGGTTCCAGGAGGGAACGCCAGACCCCCGATGCGCAGCCAGGTGATGGAAGGAGCGGTGGTTCGATGAGCGGGAGCGACAACATCCCGATGACCCCCCACGGTCTGCAGAAGCTCAAGGACGAGCTGAAGCACCTCCAGTCCGTGGAGCGGGGCAAGATTTCGCGTGAGATCGAGGTCGCGCGTGCGCACGGCGACCTGCGAGAGAACGCGGAGTACCACGCGGCCAAGGAGAAGCAGTCGCACATCGAGGGGCGCATCCTGACCCTCGGCGACTGGATCGCCCGCTCGGAGGTCATCGATCCGGCGAAGCTGGGCGGCGACAAGGTCATCTTCGGCGCCACCGTGGAGCTGGTGGACACGGAGAACGACAAGACCATCAGCTACCGCCTGGTGGGTGAGACGGAGGCCGACCTGAAGAAGCGGTGGATCGCGGTGACCTCGCCGGTGGCGCGCGCGCTCATCGGCAAGAAGGTGGGCGACGTCGCCACGGTGCAGAGCCCCGGCGGCGTGCGCGAGCTGGAGGTCACGGCCATCAGCTTCGAGGATCCGCAGGAAGAGTCGGCCAGCTAGCGCTGAAGCCCGGCTGGCCGGGTGTCCTTCGGGGGGGCGGGCCTGGGCTCGCTCCCCCGGTTTCGTTTTCCCTGCGACGTCAGAGCGCTTCGTAGAATGGAGGCTGGAAATCCCGCGTGAACCACCCGCTCGCCAGCCTCGTTGGACCTCTCAAGTACGCGTGTCAGCGTGACTTCGCCCAGCTCGGGATCGTGCGGGATTTGCGCACGTTGATGGAGCGCACCCTGGCGTCGGCCGGGGGCGTGGACGCGCGGGCCCTGGAGGACTTGAGGGCGGCGCTGCCGCACGTGGATCCGCCCGCGCCGCCGGAGCACCGCAAGGCCGCGCTGCGCCAGGTGCTGGGCGCGCTGAAGCTCAGCGGCGTGGTGCTGCCGGAGGAGCTGGAGCGGGTGGTCGTCACGGGGGAGATCAACGCCGTGGCAGCGGGCTTTCCCCGGTCGCCGGAGCGTGCGCACGTGCTGGAAGGGGAGCTGAACCCCGCGCCGCCGCGCCGCCGGTTGACGCCGCCGCCTGGGACGGTGGAGGCGCGTGGCAACACCGTGCCGCCGTGGCGTTCGCAGGACCCCGTGCCGCAGGTGGGTGGTGGCGTTCCGGCGGCAACGCCCGCGCCCGCATCCCGGCAGCCGCAGGCCCGTGCAGCTTCGCTCTCGCCCGGAGCGGGTCCCCAAGGTGGGAACGCAGGTCCCGTGAAGGGCGAGCCGGTGCCCTACGGCGCGCGCATGGCGGCCTCCCGGGGCGCTGCCGCGATGGGCCCCGCGCAAGGTGACGCCCAGCCCTACGGTGCGCGCATGGCCGCGGCCCGGAACGCAGCCGTTCCCGCGGGTGCGGCGGCCCGTACTCCGGGTGCGAAGCCCAATGCGAGCACCGAGCCTCGCAAGGGCGCACCGCCAGCGGACCGCGCTCCCGCGGAGAAGGCCCGGAAGAAGAAGGCCAAGGCCGTTGGCGCGGAGGCGTCCCGCTCCGAGGCGAAGCTGCTGTCCATCGCGCCGCGCACCGGCCCGTTGTCCGCGCCGCTCAAGACGCTGGGCAAGCGCCTGGGGCCACGGCTCGTCGCGGTGCTCGACAAGAAGGGCCTGCGCCGCACCGGCGACATCCTGTTCCTGTTGCCACGCTGTTACGAGGACCGCCGCAAGCTGCGCACCATCGCGGAGCTCATCCCCGGCGAGCGCGGCGTGACGGTGGGCACCGTGAAGACGGCCGACTTCGTCCCGGGGCGCGGTGGAAAGCGCATGTTCCGCGCCGTCGTGGGGGACCGCTCCGGCAGCATCGCGGCCACCTATTTCAACGCCGGACCGTGGCTCAAGAGCCGCTTCTCCGTGGGCAAGCAGCTGGTGCTCTCCGGCGAGGTGCGCGCCTCCATGAACGGCCGGGAGATGGCCCACCCGGAGCTGGAGCCCGCCGAGGACCTGGAGAACACGACCTCCGTCCACTTCCACCGCATCGTCCCTGTCTACCCGGGCTTCGAGCGGGGTGAGCAGCGCTCCTTCCGCGAGCTGACCTCGCGCATCAGCGAACAGCACGCGCACCATCTGGAGGAGCCGCTGCCCGCGGACCTGCGCCGCCGCTACCACCTGATGGGCCTGCCGGACGCGCTGCGCTTCATCCACTTCCCGCCCGACGACGCGGACCTGGAGGCGCTGGACGCGCACCAGAGCCCCGCGCACCGCCGGCTCGCGTTCGACGAGCTGTTCTTCCTCCAGTTGGGCATGGCCCTCAAGCGCCAGGGCATCAAGGCGGAGGAGGGCATCGCGTTCGACGTCACCCCCGCGCGGCTGGACAAGGCGCGCGCCGCGCTGCCCTTCCAGCTCACCGGGGCGCAGGCGCGCGTGGTGGGGGACCTCGCCCGGGACATGGCGCGCCCGGAGCCCATGAACCGGCTGGTGCAGGGCGACGTGGGCAGCGGCAAGACGGCCGTGGCGCTGGTGGCCGGCATGGTGGCGCTCCAGGACGGCTACCAGGTGGCGGTGATGGCCCCCACCGAAATCCTGGCCGAACAGCACGAGCGCACCTTCCGCCGCATCCTGGAGCCGCTGGGCTACCGCGTGGGGCTCATCAGCGCGGCGGGCACCGCGAAGCACAAGCGCGAGGTGCGCGAGGCCGTGGCGAAGGGGGACATCCACCTCGCCGTGGGCACGCACGCGCTGCTGGAGGGCGGCGTGTCCTTCCAGAAGCTGGGGCTGGTGGTCATCGACGAGCAGCACCGCTTCGGCGTGCTCCAGCGCCACACGCTCATGAGCAAGGGGCTCACGCCGGACGTGCTGGTGATGACCGCCACGCCCATCCCGCGCACGCTCGCGATGACGCTCTACGGCGACCTGGACGTGTCCATCATCGACCAGCTGCCGCCGGGCCGCACGCCCATCACCACGCGCGTCTTCAACAACGAGCAGCGCGCGCGCGTCTACGAAGCGGTGGGCTCGGAGCTGGCCAAGGGCCACCAGGCCTACGTCGTCTATCCGCTGGTGGAGGAGTCGGAGAAGCTGGACCTGGAGGACGCCACCCAGGGCGCGACGAAGCTCCAGGTGGTGTTCCCCAACGCCAGCGTGGGCCTGCTGCACGGGCGCATGAAGCCGGAGGAGAAGGACGCCGTGATGGAGGCCTTCCGCGACAAGCGCATCCAGTTGCTCGTCTGCACCACGGTGGTGGAGGTGGGCGTGGACGTGCCCAACGCATCCGTCATGGTGGTGGAGGCCGCGGAGCGCTTCGGCCTGTCGCAGCTGCACCAGCTGCGCGGACGCGTGGGCCGTGGCGCCGCGGCCAGCTACTGCTTCCTCGTCGCGGGCGCCGCGCGCTCCTGGGAGTCCACCGAGCGGCTGGGCGTGATGGAGCGCAGCAGCGACGGCTTCGTCATCGCGGAGAAGGACCTGGAGATCCGCGGCCCCGGCGAGTTCCTGGGCACGCGGCAGAGCGGCCTCCCGGAGCTGGCCGTGGCGAACCTCGTGCGCGACGGCGATCTCTTGTCGCTCGCCCAGGCGGAAGCGCGGCGCATCATGGACGCCGACCCCCAGCTCCAGAAGCCGGACCACCAGGGGCTCGTGAAGGCGCTGGAGGAGCGCTGGGAGGGCCGGCTCGCGCTTGCCCGGGTGGGGTAGGCCCGAGGAGGCCCGCGCCCGCCCCCTGGATTGTCCCGGACTGTCGTCGTGCTTACTTTCCTGGCTGGAGGACCACGGGGGGCGTACGCGATGGGAGACTGGGGGCGAGCGGAGTATCTGGCGCGGCAGGGCATCCGGGATCGACGGGTGCTCGCGGCGATCGCCAACCTGAGCCGCGCGGACTTCGTGCCCTTGGACGCGCGGGACTCGGCCCATCAGGACGTGCCGCTGCCCATCGGCCACGGGCAGACCATCAGCCAGCCCTACGTGGTGGCCCTGATGACCGAGGCCCTGCGCCTGCGCGGTTGTGAGCGCGTGCTCGAAATCGGCACCGGCTCCGGCTACCAGACAGCGGTGCTGGCACTGCTGGCCCGCGAGGTCTTCACGGTGGAGATCGTCCGCGAGCTGGCCCGGCCCGCCCGGCGGTTGCTCCACCGGCTGGGCTTCACCAACGTGTTCTACCGGGAGGGTGACGGCTCCCAGGGTTGGGCCCAGGCCGCGCCCTTCGACGCCATCATCGCCACCGCCGCGCCAGAGGACATCCCCCGGGAGCTCCTGCGCCAGCTGAGGCCCGGGGGGCGGATGGTCATCCCCGTGGGCTCCGTGAACGAGCCGCAGGAGTTGCTGCGCATCCGCCGGAGACAGCCGGGGATGCTGCCCCGGGTGGAGCGCCTGCTGCCGGTGCGCTTCGTCCCCATGATGGGACTGGGCTCCGCCCCGAGCTGAGCGGGTGCGACAGGCCGCACGCCTGCATGCCCACTCCTTCGCGTCCCGGGGTCGCGTTGCCGAGCGGTGAGGGGACCGGTAACGTCCCGCCCATGATCATCTGCCCGGTCTGCGACCACGTGCAGTCGGAAGGCGAAGAGTGCGAAGGCTGCGGCAAGCGCTTCCCCGGCCTCATGAACATCCCCGCGCCTGTCGTGGCCCCGTTGGCGGAGCTGGAGCTGACGCACCACGCGGGAGGCCGTGTGCCGGTGGACGCGCCCGCGCTGCCGGAGCTGGACCTGACGCGGCTGCGCTCGGGGCCGGACCTGCCGGCGATGGTCGTGCCCGACCTGGAGTTGACCCGTTCGGGCGCCACGGGCGACGTGCCCGTCGCGCAGATGACGGACCTGGACACGGGCCGCGCGCAGGACGACGGCGTGCGCACCGCTGCCCCGGTGGGCGCGGTGACGTGCCGCTACTGCCGCAATGTCCAGGCGGAAGGCCTCTTGTGTGATGGCTGCGGCATGCGGCTGCCCCGGGTCCGGGTGGCGGCTCCCGCGACGGCGAAGCGCGGCGGCGGGGACGAGGACGAGCGCGTGCCCTGTCCCTCGTGCCACGTGCCGTCCAGGCCGGGCCGCCCGTGCGTGGCGTGCGGCACGAAGGTGGAGGTGGAGGCGTGACGGATCCAGCGCTGAAGGCGGGCTACGCGTGCAGCGAGGGTTGCGGCTTCACGGCCTCGCTGTGGGACGTCGTCTACCGCTGCCCGCGCTGTGAAGGCCTGCTGGAGGTGGCCCACGACGAGGCCGCCCTGCGCGCCATCCCCGCGGCGGAGTGGAAGCGCCGCTTCGAGTCCCGCTTCGCGACGTCGCGGTTGCCAGACGGCTCCGGCGTCTGGGGCAAGCGCGAGTGGGCGCTGCCCGAGCTGCCGGTGGAGGACATCGTCTCGCTGGGCGAGGGGCGGGTGCCGCTCAAGCCGCTGCCTCGCATGGCGGCGGAGCTGGGGCTGGGTTCGCTGATGTTGAAGGAGTGCGGCGTCTCTCCGACGGGCAGCTTCAAGGACTGGGGGATGACGGTCCTGGTGTCCGCGGTGAAGCACCTGCGCTCGCGCGGCACGCCCATCCGCGCGGTGGCGTGCGCGTCCACGGGCGACACGTCCGCGGCGCTGTCCGCGTACGCCGCGGCGGCGGGCATCCCGGCGGTGGTGTTCCTGCCGAAGAACAAGGTGTCGCTCGCGCAGCTGGTGCAGCCCATCGCCAACGGGGCGCGCGTGCTGTCGCTGGACACGGACTTCGACGGCTGCATGAAGCTGGTGCAGGCGGTGACGGCGGACACGGGGTTGTACCTGGCGAACTCGATGAACTCGCTGCGCATCGAGGGCCAGAAGATGATCGCCATCGAGCTGTGCCAGGACCTGGGCTGGGAGCCGCCGGATTGGATCGTCATCCCGGGCGGCAACCTGGGCAACGCGAGCGCCCTGGGCCGGGGACTGGACCTGCTCTTCACCCTGGGGCTCATCACCCGCCGGCCGCGCATCGCGGTGGCGCAGGCTCAGCGGGCGAACCCCCTGGCGCGCGCCTTCCGGGGCGGCTTCCAGGAGCTGGTGCCCATGCAGGCGGGAGCGACGCTCGCGTCCGCCATCCAGATTGGCAACCCGGTGTCCTTCCGCCGCGCGGTGCGGATGCTGCGCGCGTTCGACGGCGTGGTGGAGGAGGCGACGGAGTCGGAGCTGTCCAACGCGGCGGCCCGGGCGGACCGCGAGGGCACCTTCGCCTGTCCGCAGACGGGCGTCGCGCTGGCGGCGGTGGAGAAGCTGGTCGCGTCAGGCGTGATGGCGAAGGGCTCCAGCGTCGCGGTGGTGGCCACCGCGCACGGGCTGAAGTTCGCGGACTTCAAGGTCGGCTACCACCGGGAGACGCTGAGCGACGTGAAGGCCGCGCACGCGAACCCGCCGGTGGAACTGCCCGCGGACCTGTCCGCCGTGCGCGAGGCCCTGAAGGACCTGGGCTGAAGCCTCGCGCGCCTCCGGGGTTCCGCTACTCCACGTCGAGCGACAGGCGCGACTCGATGGTGAGACCGAAGCCGGAGAGGCCCCGGTAGGTCATGTCCGTGTTGGACATCACGCGCATGGTGCTCACGCCCAGGTCGGTGAGGATCTGGCAGCCCATGCCCACGTCGCGCGACTCGTTGGCCGCGCGGCTGACGGACGCGTTGCTGCCGTCGCCCGCGCGCTTGTGGTGGATGCCGAAGTCGTTGCCGTGCATGCCGGGCAGGTAGACGATGACGCCCGTGCCCTCGCGCGCGACGTTCTCCATCGCGCGGTCCAGCAGCAGGTTGCACTTGCAATCCGGTGACCCGAACACGTCGCCCAGGGCGCAGGCGCCGTGCAGGCGCACCAGCGGGGCGGGCTGGACCTTCGACGGGTCGCCCTTCACCAGGACGAGCGACTTCGCGCCGTCAGGCGTCCACGTGTAGGTGAGGGCGGTGAACTCACCGTGGCGGGTGCGCACGACGCTCTGGCCGGACTCACGGCGGACCAGGCGGTCCTTGCGGCTGCGGTACTCGATGAGGTCCGCGATGGTGACGAGCTTGAGGTCGTGCTCGCGCGCGAACTGCTTGAGGTCCGGCATGCGCTGCATGGTGCCGTCGTCCTTCACCAGCTCGCAGAGGATGCCGGACGGCTGCAGGCCGGCGAGCCGCGCCAGGTCCACGGCCGCCTCGGTGTGGCCCGCGCGGCGCAGCACGCCGCCTTCGCGGTAGCGCAGCGGGAAGATGTGGCCGGGGCGCAGGAAGTCGTCCGCGGTGGTGTTCGGGTCGGCGAGCGCGCGGATGGTCTTCGTACGGTCGCTCGCGGAGACGCCGGTGGTGGTGCCGTGGCGGAAGTCCACGGAGACGGTGAAGGCGGTGCGGTGGGACTCGGTGTTCTCCGCCACCATCTGGGGCAGGCGGAGCGAGTCCAGCCGCTCGGCGAGCATGGGCTGGCAGATGATGCCGCTGGTGTGGCGGACCATGAACGCCAGCATCTCCGGGGTGGCGAGCTCGGCGGCCATGATGAGGTCGCCTTCGTTCTCGCGGTCCTCGTCGTCGGCGACGATGACGCACTTGCCAGCCTGGATGTCGCGGATGGCCTCCTCGATGGTGTTCAACTCGGAGTCACGGCTCATGTCGGGGGAACTCATCCTGCTGACGACGTGGAGAGGCATGGTTCGCGGCATGTAACGCGAGGGGGGTGGGGTGGCAAGCCATGCTCGGGGAGCGAGCGTGCGTCCATTCAATGGCTGGGATGAGCGCAAGCTGGGACTGCGCGTCCGTGTAGGTGGGTGCTGTCGGGTGGCCGACTCGACGGGCTGGGGCACGTGATGTAGGGTGCTCGGCTCCGTGAGCGCAGACATCCAGCAGGACAAGCGGGCCCGGTTCGACCAGTTGCAGGAGAGCCTGTCGACCCGCCAGAGCACCACCCACTTCACCCACGCGGGTGTGTCCGTCATCGCCTTCATGTTGATTTCAGGGGCGGCGGGGAAGCTGTTCTACGACTCGCTGCGCACGCCGCTCCTGGCCTGGGGTGCCGCGCTGCTGGCGCTGGGGCTGCTGGCGTACGGCTTCCTCAGCTACCGAAAGGGTCGCGCGGTGCTGGTGGAGGAGCTGCAGCAGTACGAGGCGCTGCTCGCGCTGCGCCGCGAGCTGCACCTGGACAACCCCGCCGCGCTCCTTCCCCGGTGAGCGCCGCCAGGAAGGTCGCCCTGCCGGGGCGATTCATCGTGCTGGAAGGCCTGGACGGAGCGGGCACCACCACGCAGACGGAGCGGCTGGCGTCCGCGCTGAGGGCGGACGGGCACGCGGTGGTGACGACGCGCGAGCCATCCGACGGTCCGGTGGGAACGATGCTGCGCCAGGCGCTCACGGGCCGCCTGGGCTTGCCGCAGGGCCGCGGGCCATTGGCGCAGGAGACCCTGGCGCTGCTGTTCGCGGCGGACCGGACGGATCACCTGCACGCGCGAGTGCTGCCGGCGCTGGAGGAGGGCAAGGTGGTGTTGTGCGACCGCTACGTGCTGTCCTCGCTGGCGTACCAGGGCGCGAGCCTGCCCATGGCGTGGGTGGACTCGGTGAACGCGCACGCGGTGTCGCCGGACCTGACGCTGTTCGTGGGCGTGGATCCGAAGGTCGCGGCGAAGCGCCGGGCCGTGCGCGGAGGCCCCGCGGAGCTGTTCGAAGCGGACGAGGCCCAACGGCGGATCGCGAAGCAGTACCTCAAGGCCATCACGCTGCGCACGAAGCGCGAGCGCATCGTGCACATCGACGGTGAGCTGTCCGTGGAGGCCGTGACGGAAGCGTGCCTCAAGGAAGTGCGGCGGCTGCTCGCGCGCAAGCGCTGAGCCCCGGCTGTCGAGGGTGGGGTGCTCCCGCGACGCGGAAGCCGCGGACGAGCGTCCACAACAGCTCCAGCACGGAGCTGTCGAAGCAGATGCGGCTGACGGCGAGCCAAGTGCCCACGGGCGCCGCGCCAACCCGTGCGTCCATGGCGCTGAAGAAGTCCGCCACGCTCCGGTGCGTCACCCTCACGCCCTGGGGCCTGCCGGAGGCGCCGGATGCGTAGAGGACGTAGGCAGGGGCGTCCAGCGTCGTGCCCGCGCGCGGAGGCCCCATCACGTCCAGTTCGAACGCGTCCTCCGAGTCCAGCAGGACGGTGCACACGCCGTCCGTCGGCAGGTACTGGACCAGGCGGGACTCCGTGACGAGCACCCGAGCCCGTGAGTCCTCCATCATCGCGGCCAGCTGTTCCCGCGGGCAGTCCGGATCCAGCGGAACGAACGCGCCGCCTGCCTTGAGGATGCCGAGCATCGCCACCACCATGCGGGTGGGGCGCTCCACGCACAGACCCACGCGCACGTCCCGAGCGACGCCGTGCTCGCGCAGGTGCCACGCCAGCGCGTCGCTGGCCGCATCCAGCTGCGCGTAGGTGAGCGTTTCATCTTCCACCGCGACCGCGTCCGGCGTGCGAGCCACCTGCGCGCGGAACTGCGCGGGGAGGCAGCGCGAGTCATCCGGCGGCGTCGGGCCGTTCGACTCGGGGAGCAGCATGTACCGTTCGTCCGTGTCGAGCAGCGGCACGTCCATGGGAACGGGGGGCAAGGCTTTCTGCGCCCGGGCTGGCGGCGTCCAGTCCTCCGCGAGGGACGGCGGCACCATGTCCGTGGCCACCCAATGGAGTTCACCCAGCTCCGGCGTCTCCGACGTGAGGCGCGGGGACATCTCCAGGATGCTGCTCGTCGTCAGCACGAAGCGCGCGCCGCAATCCCGAGCGATGGCAAGCAGCTGGGACAGGTCGCGGTCCAACAGGGAAGGATCCGGCGGGGAGCACGGCACCGCGATGGCGTCCACGTACAGACAGCCCATGAACCCCACGATGTACTCGTGGCCCGGAGGATACAGCAGCAGCACCCGTTCACCGGCCGCGTTCAGCGTCCGCAGCCACGTACCCAGTGCCCGTGCCCGGGTGTCCAGGTGCGAGAAGCTCCACTCCTCGGATGTGCCCTCTCCCAGTCGCTCCGCATGTGGATAGAGCAGGTCCGCCAGGTGGATGGTCGAGTGGAAGAGGTCTTCGGCGTTCTCCGCTGCATCCATGAACAAGCCCTCAAACGAGGAATAGCAGATAGTCACGGATGATGGCACATGGGTCTGACATCACCTTCGCGAAGAAGGGGGCGGTGTTCGTAAGTGCGACACGGTGGGTTCGAATCCTGCCGCCCCTGGCGCTCACGCAGTGGCCTTCGTGCTATTCCTGCTTTTGCTGCTCTTGGACTGTCACAACTTCCTGCGGGGTGACCATTGCGCCAGGGGAGACCCATGCTTCAGAACCCAAGCAAGTCTTTGTCGACTCGAGCCCCTCCTCAGCGCCAGCTTCGTTGGATTGGCAGGATCCGCCCCTCTAGCGCGCGGATTCACAAGAAGCCGCACAGGAATCCCCAAGGTCAAATTCACGATGTCGTCGTCGACCTCCCGATGGGTACCCGCGTGACGGTGATTGGCAAGGAAGGAGCGAACTTGCATGTCCAGGCAATGCAGGGTGGTAAAGCCTACGACGGATATGTCTCGCAGGAATTGGTCGAGCATCTTTCGCCCAGTGCTCCTGGATTCGAGGAATCGCTGGCCGCCAAGGATTGGCCAGCGGCAGCGCAGCACCTCAGCAAACTTCAAAGAACCGAGATTGATGATTTATTGAAGTTATGCAGCGCAAGTGAACTCGCGCACCTGACCCTGGGCGTGCTTTCCTCCAAGCCGGGCCCGTATCAACGTGTCTCCGAAGCCATCGCACGCTTGAGCTTTGCCGCCTCGATTGCGGGAACGCAGTTGTGGCTCGCGCAGAGCGCCCTCGAATCAGAGCAGGCAAAGTTCCAGGTGAAAGTGATTGCTCGTGAAGCCTGGGGGGCCCTTCCGCCGGACAAAAGCAAAGGATGGGACGAATATCCTTCAAACACACACCTGCCGCTCACCCGCATTGTCGTCCATCATACCGCCGACCCGCTGGGGCAGACCGTCAAGGACCTGGAGAGCAAGGAGCGAAAAGCGGGCTATGCTGATATGCCCTATCACTTCGTCATCGCCAGGAATGGTGAGATCTACGAGGGACGCAGGATCAATATCGTGGGCGCCCATGCAGGGGAGTTCAAGAATAACAAAGACATCACCAAGGATCCTGACTATGGGGCTATTGGCATTGTTCTGACTGGCGACTTCGAGAGCAGGATGGAGAATGGGTGGTCGCCAGATAAACCCACGCAGGCACAACTCACCAGCCTGCAACGGCTCCTCAGTCATCTTGTATGGAAGTATAGCCTTTCCCCTGATTCCATCTTGAAGCATTCTGAGGTCAAGCGGGATGGCAAGCCAAAGGTCTGCCCGGGTGAACACCTGAACTCTTATGTGGATCTTGGCAAGACAGTCGCGCGCCAGGCACTGAAAAGGCTGAAGGCCGCCGAAGAAGAGTTCCAGGCCGCCGAGCAGCGTGCGTCGACGCTCAAGCTCAAATAGGATGATGGGATGGACACGGGCGACACCAATACCGCGCTAAGGCGCATGGAGGCCGAGCAACAACGGCTCCGCCTGCAGGTTCGCTGGCTGAGCATTTTGCTGGTCGGTTCGCTCGCTCTGTTTCTGGTGGGTGAGTGGCTCCGGTGGAAGAGTTCGTTGGGCGCACCTGGCGAGAGGCCAAGTGAACTGCGGGTGTCGCGCCTCATCATCCAGGATGAGCAAGGGCGGGTACGGGGGGAGTTGGGGCTCATGCCAGGTGCGCAAGAGCCCTCCTTGACGCTCTATCATCCGCAAGGACAACGCTGGGCCTCACTCGCCATGGCGACCCCACCCGGCGCGCCACCTGCGCACCAGAGTGCTTCACTTTCTCTCCTCGATGAATCAGGCAAGGCTCGGATCTTCCTGGGGGCCTCCGGCCGCGACAATGGCCTGGTCCTCTACGAATCCGAGGGGCATCCAGGCCTTGCCTTGTATCTTGATACAGACTCCCAAGGCCTGGTCATCAGGGGGAGCGACGTACCGCGGATACAACTCAGGTACACAGAACACGATGACGCCCGTCTCTCCGAACTCATCTTCCGGGATGAGCAGAGCAGGCCGCAGGCTGCTCTGCAGGGAGGAGGAGGGGGAGGGGCCTTGAACCTCTACCGCCCCGATGGCGAAAGCGCCTTCCGGACGCCCTGACACTGTGCGCGAGAGCAGTTCCGTGAAGCACGGCGGGATGGGCTGGCACAGAGCGGACGCGGCGGGATATCGACTCTGAGGCACTCCGTGCCGCGCCAGAGAAAACCTTGTCTACGCGGTCTCCAACACGAGCCGCTGGGTGACCTCGCTGCACACGGCTTGCGCCTGCTGCACGGTGTCCGCGTAGGCGAGCACATAGCCCGCGCGGTCCTCTGACTTCAGGGCCTGACGGATGGTGCCTCCCAGCTCCACCGCGAGCGAGATGTCCACCACTCCCGGCAGCCGCTTCAGCGCCAGCGCGCCGTTGATGCGCTTGAGCTTGCCGGGGGACGGGGTGAAGTACTGGATGGCCGCGCCGCCTCGGGGCACCGGATCCGCTTCCAGGGGCTTCAGCGTCCCCATGGCCCACTGGAGCGTCATGTCCAGCAGGTCATGCCCCGTGGTCAGCCGGACCAGGTCCCACAGGCGGTCGCCTCCCAGCCGCGTGTGCGTCTCCACGATGCGCGGGCCGCGCGCCGTGTACTTCAGCTCCGTGTGCGAGGGTCCATCCTTCAGTCCGAGCACGTCCAGGAAGCTGCGGATGAAGTCGCGCACCTCGCGGTCCCGCTCCGGGCTCATCGGCGCGGGGACCTGGTGCGCGACCTCCAGGAACGCGCTGCCGTTGGGGTCCGTGCTCTTCGTCTCTTCGTTGATGCCCAGGATGACGTGGCGGCCCGCGAAGGAGAAACACTCCACGGAGTACTCGGGGCCGTCCAGGTACTCTTCGGCGATCCATGACGCTCGGCCGTTCAGCACGCCCTCCAGGTCCGCGGCGGAGCGCACGAGCCGCACATCGATGCTGCCCACTCCGTCCACGGGCTTCAGGATGAACGGATAGCCCTGGCGCTCGCCGAACGCGACGGCCTCTTCCCGCGTCTTCACCGGGGCCCACTGCATGGGCGAGAACCCGCCGGAGTCGAGCACCCTCCGCATGGTCGGCTTGTCGCGAGTCTTCTCCACCAGCTCCAGCGGCGTCCCGGGCAGCCCCAGCGCTTCGTTGATGCGCGCGCAGGTGATGAGCGCCTCCTCCGCGACGGTGATGGCGCTCACGAACGGAGTCACTTCGTGCGCGGCCTTCAGCATGGGGATGAGCGCCGGGTCGTCGTAGCTCATGAGGAGGACCCGGTCGGACTGCCGGTTCACGTGATCATCGGACAGCCCCGGCTGCTGGATGACCAACGGCCGCAGGCCCAGCTGCCACGCCCGCTCCGTGATGAACTGCCTCGCGCCCAGAAGAATGAGGTTCGCCGCCATGGTTCATGCACTCCTTGCAGTGACGTCCTCCGCGCGACCTCGCGCGTGACGGATGAAGGCCTGGCGTCCTTCCTCGGAGACGACGAACGCCCACCCCAGCTTGCCTCCACTGGTGATGTTCACCACCTTCGAAGTGCGGCTGCCTCGCACCAGGAAGCCATTGGGCTTTCCGCCGTAGGAGTAGAAGCCCAGCACCAGCCGATACTCCGCCGGGGCTGAGTCACCGGCCGCGCGCAGCCGGACGGTCTCAGCTTCCACGACGTGCTGGCAGATCCACCGCTCGATGCCCGGTTCGCGCAGCTTCTGCTCCAGCACGTCCGCGGGCCAGTCCACCCCCATCAGCACGCCGCTGCCGCCGTAGGAGCTGCTGTCGTCGATCTTGAACACCAGCCCCGTCTTGTCGCGCAGCGCGTCCGCCAGGTTCTCCTCTGACAGGGAGAAGGCGTGGGGCAGGTACCTCCGGATGGCGGCCACCTCCTCGTCGCTGAAGAGCGGGTGGTGTCCCGGCTCGCACAGCAGTGCGAGGAACCGCTTGCTCATCCGCAGCTCCGGTTCGAAGCCGTTGGTGAGCACCGCGCCGCTCGCCCAGAGCTTCTCCAGGAACGCGAAGCCGTCGGTCACCTCTTCGTAGGTGAACATGCGGTGGATGAGCGTGCGCTCGCCCTCCTCACGCGTCAGCCAGGCCTCTGGGTAGCGGACCTCGTCGAGGATGTGGACCGGTATGCCCGGGTTCAGCTCCTCCAAGTACCGCTTCAGGTAATCCTGACGCGGATACCCCAGCTGCGCGTGGCCGGTGGAGTCGAGGATCACCACCCGGCGCAGGTCCCGCTTGCGGCACTCCTCCGCGTACAGCACGGCAAGGTCCCTCAATGGGCTGTTCATCAACCCGGCCTTGGGAAAGCCCAGCGCTTCCGTGGTCGCGCGGGAGCCTTCGTAGGCTTCGCCTCCTCCCACGCCGGGGAAGATGTTGAACTCGCAGAAGAAGTAGCCCTGCCGCGTCGGCACGACGTCCATCCGGCCAATCGTCGCGTCGCCGTGGCGCAGGTTGTCCCAGTGGATGAAGTCCACGAGCCGCCGGGGCATCCGCAGCAGGTCCAGCAGGCCTTCCCGCGAGCGCGTGTCGATGAGGTGGCCAATGAGCTTCAGCTGCGCGGAGAGCAGGTGACGGCACGCACGGCTCAGCTCCTGGAACTCCGCTTCGCTGAAGAGGAGCGGGTGCGCGAACTGGCTCTTCTCGTACATGGGCGAGTCCAGGTCGTGGATGGCGGCGATCGTGCTCGCGTGGGCCCTGGCATCACGCTCGGGCGACCATCCTTCCTCCAGGGCGTCGAGGAACGCTTCGTTGAATGCACCGATCATGGGTGGGCCTCAGGAGCGTCCGGCGTCGTCGACACCGAACAGCGCGTTCATCTTCTGGAGGGAGAAGGCCTTGTAGACGACGGGCTCGTACTTCGCGGGCGTGTCCTTGCAGAACTTCGGGAAGCACTCGATGAGCGCGTCGTCGTTGGCGAGCTTGAAGAACGCCAGGGACTGACGCTCGCCTCCGGACAGGACGACCCGGTGTGGCGTGGACACGTATTCGTCATTGGACCAGCGGGCCATCAGGTCACCGATGTTGACGATGAGGTGATCCCGCCGCTCCAGCGTGGGCGTGATCCATGCGCCCCCGCGCTCCTTCACCTGGATGCCAGGGCCCGTCTGCGCCAGGACCGTCAACAGCGTCCCGTCCGTGTGCTCGCCCATGCCCTGGTCGTTGATCAGCTCCGGGCTGAGCGTTGGGTAGAGCAGGGAGCGCAGCGAGTCGGTGGACGCGGAGGTCTTCTTCGCGAAGAAGTCCCGGGGCAGGTCCAACGCGATGCTGAACAGCTCCGTGAGCCGGGCCGTCAGCGCCTCGCACTCCCGGAAGTACGCCTTGAGCGCCGCGCGCAACCTCTGGCCCTCCGCGTCCTCGCTGAACGGCAGGTTCGCGCTGTCGTCCTCGATGAGCCGGCCCACGCTGAACTTCTCCACGTAGTCGCTGGGGAGCCCCTTGCGGCCCATGTACGCGTAGGCGTTCTCCTCCAACATGCCGCTGTAGCCGTAGGGCGTGTAGTCGTCCGCGGCCATGGTGAAGCCGGACTTCAACCGGCACTGGTTCTTCGCCTCGAGCGGCAGGCGGAAGAACGCCCGCGAGAGGCCATAGGCATCCTCGAAGACCGATGGCGCGATGCCGTGACCGCTCAGGGTGAAGAAGCCCACCTGCTTGCAGGCCTGGTCGATCTCGAACGCCGCACGGCGCTCGGCTTCGGACCCTGGCGTCGCGGACGTCAAATCGATTCGCGGCAACTCCTTCATCATGTGCTCCTCCAGGTTCAATGGCTCAGCTCGTGTTCACGCAGCACGTGCGCGACCGTGAGGACGTCCAGGAAGGCGTGTCCCGTCGAGCTGAAGACGGTGCGGCTCGAGCGCAGGGGACCACTGTCCCTCCGCACGAGCTGCCCCAGGGTGATGGCGTTGGCGTGCACCGGCCCGGCTTCCGCGAGCGCGGTGGCCAGGTCCTCGACGATCACCGTCGACGTGCACAGCAGTTCGAGCGGCACCTCCCGGGCCTCCACGGTGTGACCGCCCATGCAGTTGATGTGCACGCTGGGGGAGAGGCCTTCGAAGCTCCCCAGCGGCGTCTTCGACGACGTCGCGGTGCCAATCACGTCCGCACCCCGGAGGGCCTCGTCGAGGGACGCGCAGGCGGCGACGTGCACCACTTCACCCAGGGACGCGCGCAACTCCGCGGCGAACGCGTCACTCCGGGCCGGGTTCCTCGCCCAGAGCCGCACCTCCTGGATGGGACGGACCGCGCGGACCGCCAGCACCTGTTGCCGGGCCTGCGCCCCGGTGCCCGCCACCGCCAGCGTCCGGGCATCCGTACGCGCGCAGAAGTCCGTGACGAGCGCGGACACGGCGGCGCACTTGAGTTCCGTCACCGCCGCGCCATCGAGCAGCGCGAGCAGTTCTCCCGTGCGCGCGGAGAACGCCGCCACCACGCCGTTCATGGTGGGCAGCGGATCCGTGGCGGACCGCTCGAAGAGGGTCGCCACCTTGTTGATGTAGAGGCCCAGGTGCTCCGACACGGCCGGCATCGACACGAACGCGGCGTGCCGGGAAGAGGAGGGGACCGCGACGCGCAGCGGGACCTGCATGCGCTCATGCAGGCCCTCCGTGAGCGCCGCCTCCAGCTCGCGCACGAGCCGGGGCAGGTTCCCGTGCGCGGTGACGACATCGTGGGATAGGAAGGCAGCCATCGCGCGCTCCCCGCCTACAGCGTCGCGAGGACTTCCTTCAGGTGGCCGATGAACGCCTGGACCTTCTCCGTGGGCAGGTCGCCGCGCAGCATGAGCCGGATGCCCGCCTTCCCCACGGGCACGATGGGGAAGAAGACCGCGGAGCAGTAGAAGCCTCGCTTGTAGAGCTCGCGCGAGAGCTTCACGGCCTTGTCCTGCTCGCCCACCTCCACGACCTTGATGTGCAGGCCGTCGCCGCGCTGCTCGGTCTGGATGTGTTCGTCGAACAGGGCGATGTTCCGGCGGAGCTGCTCCTGCCGCTTCGCCAGCTCCGGGCTGCGGTGCACCTGGATGCTTCCCATGGAGGTGCCGATGGCCGCCGTCCGCAGGCTCTGGGACCAACCCATGGGGCCCGTCCGGTAGAGGAAGTCGTAGTGCTTGCGGGAGCCGAGCATCGCGATGCCGCCCGTGCTGCCGAACGCCTTGGCGATGGAGGCGATGATCAGCGTGCGGTCGTTCATCTCTCGCAGCCGCGAGCGGATGTAGCCCTCGCCGTTCTTCCCCTGCGTGGAGAGCGAGTGCGAGTCGTCGAGGTAGAGGAAGAGGCCGTACTTCTCCTGGAGCGTGAGCAGCGCCTGGAGGTCCGTCGCGCCGCCCGTGGAGTAGACGCCGTCGCAGACGTACGCCACGCGCGGATACTTCCGGCAGACGTCCTCCAGGTAGTTCATGTCGTTGTGCGGGCAGTTCAGCACCCGCGTCTCGTCCGCGACGATGGGCTTCACGAACGCCATGGAGAAGTGCGCGAACTTGTCGAACACCATCACCAGCGGCTCGCTGTCCGTCAGGTGCCCCGACCCGAGCACCGGCAGGATGGCCGCAGTGAGCGCGCTGGAGGTGACGGCGGGCAGCACCGGCCCACCGAAGAGTTCCGCGAGCTGCTCCTCCAGCTTCTCCATCAGGCCCAGCCGGATGCGGAACTCCGCCATCGACAGGCCGGTGATGCCCTCGCGCTTCAGCGCGTCGATGCCGCCCTGGATGACGTCCGGGTGGCTGTTGAGCCCCAGGTAGGAGCAGGAGCACAGGTTGGCGAACTCGTGCCCGGTGTCCACCTCGCGCAGGCGGTTCTGGCCGTCCACCGCCTCCACGCGGATGTTGAGCATGTTCGACTCCCGGGCCACGGCCCAGGCGCTCTCGCTCGCGGGGATCATCTTCTGGTTGTTGCGGTGCAGGTGCGGACCCATCACCGCGTCGTTGGGCGTCGTCACTTCCGCGCTCCTGTCTTGTCAGTCACGAACTGGCCGATGCGCTGGAGCGCCTCGCGGCCGCTGCTGAGGCGGTGGAAGTGCAGGTGCCAGACGTGGACCATGTCGGGCCACTCCTCGAACGTGACGTCCACGCCCTGGGCCTGGGCCTTCTTCGCCATCGCCTGTGAGTCGCTGAAGAGCAGCTCCCGCTCGCCCACCTGGATGAGCAGGGGCGGGAAGCCGGTGAGGTCCGCGTGGATGGGCGAAATCGTGGGCTGCCGCGCGTCCTGGCCGTTGAGGTAGTGCCGGGCGACCTCCTCCACCACCTTGCGCTGGACGAGCGCGTCCGCCTTCTCGCGCGACGTGTAGCTGTCGCCGTGGATGCCCAGGTCGAACCAGGAGGAGATGCACACCAGGGCGCCCGCGAGCGGAAGGCCCTTGGCCCGTGCGTTGACCTGCATGGAGACCACCAGGCCGCCACCCGCGGAGTCCCCCGCGATGGAGGTGTGGCCCGGCTTGAACCCACGCTCCAGCAGCCAGCGGTACGCGCTGGTCGCGTCATCCAGCGCGGCCGGGTAGGGGTGCTCCGGTGCCCGGCGGTAGTCGAGCTGGAGCACCCGGCAGCGAGCCTGCCGCGCCATCTCCGCGGCCATGTGCCCATGGCTCACGAGCGAGCCGAAGACGAAGCCGCCGCCGTGCAGGAAGAGCAGGGCGCGGTCCTGATCGCACTCTGGTGGCGTGAGCCACTGGGCACGGATGCCGTTCACGCTGACGGGCTCCACTCCGATGTCCGTGGCGACGGGCAGCCCGAGCGAATCGTAGTGGACCCGTGCCGCTTCATAGCCGTCCGGCCAGGGCCGGGCGTCCAGGTACGCGAGCAGGTCCTTCATCTCCGCCGCGTTGCGCTCCGCGTGCTGTCGCGAGGTCATGCCCGCACCTCGATGACGTTCGGGTACGGGTTGAGTTCGCCGCTGACGAAGCGGGTGATGTTGGCGTCGTCCTTGTGGTTCGTCGCCTTCTCCAGCGACAGGCCGTAGTAGTCGTACCAGCGCCTGAGGTCGTCGGTGCCCGCGACCTGGTACTCGACGTGGCGGATGGGGCGCTTCGCGGCCTTGCTCGCGTCGGTGAGGGACGGCTGGGTGGCCGCGTGGGCGAGCCCGCCCACCACCTCGTTGTGGAGGACGATCATCACGATGTCGTTCTCCAGGTCGAGCTTCAGCGCGAACGAGTAGTCGCGCAGGATCTCGTCGGAGAACTCCGCCTTCACGGCGACGTTGTAGTTGTTGGGGATGTTCTCGATGAGCGAGCGCGGATCCAGGCCCTTGTCCTGGCAGAACCGGCGCGTGTCGCAGATCATCGGCATGCCGCCGCTGATGTTCTGGTTGGGGCCGTAGAGGTTCGCGATGAACGGCGTCGCCGAGTCGAAGTGGACGCACTTCGTGGTGACGAACTCGCGGCTCTCCGTGTGGTCGCTGTTGGGCGTGAAGTTCCGGTTCTTGTTGAACCCGTCCACGTCCATCTTCGCCACGCGGTCGTAGGAGATGGGCGTGGGGCTGTAGCGGGTCAGATCGAAGCGCGGCGCGATCGCCCGGAAGACGCCCTCCAGGTAGTCGCGGGCCAGCGCGGCGCCGGACTCGGTGTGGATGTCCAGCCCGCGATCCGCGAGCAGCTTGTTCACGCCGAACACCACCGCGAACCCGTTCTTCTTCTCCACGGCCTCCACCACGGCGTCGAGCAGCGCGCCGGCCGGAGCCGCCGAGCGGCCTTCACCCAGGTCCGCCGGGAAGGTGGAGACATTGATGAACGAATCCTTGAGACGGCTCGGATCGAGTCTTTTCATGGGCTGTCCAGGGGATGAGGGGAATGGGGCGGCAGCCAATGGCTGATCAATGGGCCGCGATGTCTGTCTTGATATACTGATGCGAAATCCCGGCGTCAACCCGTCCTGGAATTTGCCGTTGACGGTGTTTTAAATGGGGCGCGCAGCTTGAGAGTGTATCAGCCGTTGTCGAAGCCCGGAACGACGCTCATGGGAGGCCGATAGCGTCTCTCTGGCGCAACCTCTTGCATGCGTTGGGTAGGGTTTCGCTGGGTCGGAAGGGATGTGTGTGATTCAGCTGGTCGTGGACGCGTCCGGATCATGGCCTTACATTGATTGGCAATGCGGAAAGGAAAACTGGATGGGATCGCGCCGGTGGCGATCTCTGGTTTTGCGTTTGCGTTGCCTGGCGCTCGCACACTCGATGAGCTGGCGGAGGTGCTTCACGGGGGGAAGACGACGTATGGCCAGTGGCCGGAGGAGCGCATTCCCCGGTCCCTGTATCTGGACCCGTCAGCGTCCGTGGGCGCGGCAAGAACCTCCACGCTGCTGGGCGGAGTCGTAGAGGACGCCTCTCCGCGGCGGTGGGTCGTGGAGACGGCGCACCGGGCCCTGGCCTCGGCGGGGCTGGAGCCTGGCTCGCTGGGTGGGCAGCCCGTGCCGGTGTTCCTCGCGCATTCACGCGGTGGCGGCCACGGGCTCTACGACGCCGCGGTGCTGGCCGTCGCGGGTCAGCTCCAGCCGTATCTCGTGCACGGCGCGCATCCAAACGAGTTCTCCCATCAGGAGCTGATGGACCTCACCCGGAAGGTGCGCCAGTCGCTCCGGGACTCGTTCGGGCCAGCCTTCGTGGAGGACCCGAGGGAGCGCGCCACGCATCGGCTCGCGAGCGCCATCGCGGAGGCGCTGGGCACCACGGAGAAGGTGCTGCTCGTGGATGGGAACTGCACCGGCGGTCTGGCCGCGATTGAACTGGCGGCGCGGGAGCTCGCGAAGGGGGCGCCGTGGGCCATCGCGGGCGCGCTGTCCTACGTCGACACCGTGAACCAGGTCCTCTATTCGAACTCACGCCTCCTGTCGTCCGAGGGCTGCTTCCCGTTCGCCCAGAAGGGGAACGGCACGGTCATCTCCGACGGCGTGGTGCTGCTGGTGCTCACGAGCCTGGAACGGGCGACGCAGGAACGGCTCCCCATCCACGGTGTGATCCGCGGCGTCGGTGGGGCGAACGACGGCGCTGCCGAGGCGTACATGCTGGTGCCGAATCCGCGCGGCCATGGGCTGGCGGTGGAGCGTGCGCTCGACCAGTCAGGCGTGGAGCCTCGGGAGTTGGGGGTGATCCTCGCGCACGGCACGGGGACGCGGGCCGGTGACGCCGTGGAGGCGAAGGTCTTTGATCGTGCACTGAAGGCGCACGGGGAGGCGGCTCAACCCGCGTCTCCGGTGCCCGTGATGTCGATCAAGGGGAACCTGGGACATGCGAAGGAGGCTTCAGGGCTGGCGAACCTGATCGCGCTGCTCGCCCTGTTCGAGTCCGGCGCCATTCCGGGCCCGGTGCATGGGGACAAGCCCCGGAGCCTGCTCGAAGCGGGAGGGCTCATCGAGGTCGAGAAGACCGCCCGGTCGTGGCCAGCGGGCGAGCAGCCGCGCATCGGAGGCGTCAGCGCCATCGCGAGCGGAGGCCAGAACTACCACGCGGTGGTGGAGGACCGGCCTTCCCCTGCGCGAGCCCAGGCGTTGCTGCGAGGTACGCGGAGGCGCCTCGCGAGGAGCGACGAGCCCATCGCCATCGTCGGGATGGCTGGTGCGTTCGCGGATGCTCCCGACCTCGCCACGCTGTGGACGAACCTGCTCCATGGACGCCGGGCCTTCCGGAGGCTGCCGTTCGGGCTCGGGGCGCCGCTGGACCTGGACGCGTCGCGCTTCACGGGCAACGCCAGCCAGTACGACGAACGGCCGGCCGACATCCTCCGGCATGATCCGCTCCACTACCTGCTGGTGGACCTGGCGCGAAGCGCGGCTGCGAAGGTCTCCATCGAACGGGGAAGCAACATCCCGGTGGTCGTCTCCGCGGAGCACTGCAGCGAGTACGGTCTGCTCCAGGTCGCCGCTGCACGTCTGCCGGAGTTGGAGGAGCACCTCCAGCGCGTGTTGCGCGAGACGGGGAAGGACCCCAAGGGCGTGGCCCGGACCGTGCGCGCGGCGATGAAGCGCCTGTCGATCGACCTGCCGGAACTGTGGGCCGGCAGCCTGTTCAACCTGTCTCCCAGCTTCATGGCGGCGAGGATTGCCCGAGCGTTCGACCTGACCGGACCGACCTGCGCCATCGAAGCCGGAGGCGCGGCGGCGTCCATGGGTGGCCTGGAGGTCGCATGCGGCCGGTTGTCGTCGCGTGATGCGGACGCGGTGTTCTGGGCGACCGCGGACATGCGGCTCGGAGTCACGCGCATGGCCGACGAAGGCGCGATGGGACTCCTGTCCCAACGGGACACACCGACCGTGTTCGATGCGGCCTCCGATGGGTATCTGCCTGGAGAAGGCGCCACGGTGTGCCTGCTGCGGCGCTTGTCGGACGCGCGGGCGCGGGGGGAGCCGGTGCTCGGGATCATCCGTGCGGTCGGGAGTGCGTTCGGAACGCCCGAGGAACACGGGCTCGTCTCCGAGCCCGCGATGAGCCTGGCCATCCGGCGCGCCTGGTCACGGTGTGACGTGTCGGCGGACGCGCTCGCGTTCGTGGAGTGCTTCGGCAGTGGGCATCCCGCCAGCGACCGCGCGGAGCTTGCGGCCCTGGGACGGACGCTCGGTACCGCGCGAGCCAGACCGCTGCCCCTGGGCGCAGTCACGCCGAACATCGGTCACACCGGTGCGGCCGCCGGAGCCGCGAGCTTGATGAAGGCGCTGTTCACGTTGGGCGCGAAGCGGATGCCGGCGACCCTGGGAGTGACGACCCCGATCGTTGGCGCGGCCGACAACCTCCGCGTCCTCACGGAGCCGCGAGAGTTGAAGGAGGCGCGCTTCGCGGGCGTCAACGCGGCGGGAAGCGGAGGCACCCACTACCACGTCGTGCTCGAAGCCGGGCCCGACCTTCAGGCGCCGGGAACATGAGCCTCCACGCGAACGAGGAGCAAAGCGCCTCATGCATCAAGTCCTGGGAGGCGGCGTGGTTCCATCTGGAGACAGTGCTTCCCGCGCAGGGCACGACACTGTTCAGGAGGAACTGGCCGTGAACAGGCCGCCCCTTGAGGCTCGGGAGGATGTCCTGGTGCGGCTGGCCATGGAACTCCATGCACGGATCCCGATGACGAAGTTCCTCGGGATCCACTTCGAGGCGTTCGAGCCCGGGCGCATCGTGCTCGCTGCGCCGCTGGGGCCTTCGCTCAACCACCGGGGCACGGCCTTCGGTCCAGGGGTGTTCACCTCCGCGGGGCTTGCGCCCTGGTTGTTGCTCGTTCGAGCCGCGTGGGCGGAGCGGCTCGCCGTGCAGATCCTCCTTCGCCGCTGTGAGTTCGCCATCCACCGGCCCATCACCGGCGACTACCGGGCCCGCTGTGACACGTTGCCGACGCTGGAGGCCGACACGCTTCGTCAAGGCGGCAAGGTGCGGCTCACGGCGACGTCGCAGGTCTTCATCGACGAGGGCGAACCCGCAGCGACCTACACGGCGCACTTCACGTTGCTGGGCCAGCCTGCTTCCTCCGGTGCGGGGGAGGGGGACCTGGCGTTGCCCTTTCCGGAGGCTTGGCGGACGTGATCTACCGCAAGCTGGGCGGCATCGACGTATCGGTCTTCGCGCTGGGGGCGGCCAACTTCGGTGGCATCGGGAGCTCCCGGAAGCTGCTGGGCCAGGGGGAGACCGAAGCCGAAGCACATACGCTCCTGGATCGCGCGGTGGCGCTGGGGATCAACCTCATCGACACGGCGGGCACCTATGCGGACGGAGCCAGTGAGGCCATCATCGGCGCGTGGCTGGCGTCGCGCGGCGCCTCGATGCGGGACCGGGTGCTCATCTCGTCCAAGGTGGGCCTTCGCGGTGGGCTCGGGCGGAAGCACGTGTTCGCGGAGGTGGACCGGTCGCTCGCGCGGCTCCGCGTCGACACGCTCGACTTCTATCTGGCGCATGTTCCGGATCCGGCCACGCCGTGGGACGACGTCCTGGACACCTTCCAGTCCCTGGTGAGGTCGGGCAAGGTCCGACGCTTCGGCTTGTCTAACGTGTCCGCCAGTGACCTCTGGCGCTGTGCTGCTCCTCGCTCGGGCGGCCCGGTGGGATTCGGCTGGGTCCAGAACCGCTTCAACCTGCTTGAACAGGATGACGCACAGAACGGCGTACTGGAGTCCTGCGCGAAGCTGGGGCTCCAGTACACGCCCTTTTCGCCGCTGGCGGGCGGCCTTCTGAGCGGTAGGTACGCCATCGCGGGTGACATTCCGGAAGGCACTCGTATCGGTCAGCGCAGGGACCTCTACTCGAAGGCCTGGACTCCGGAGAACGCGGCCCGCGTCGAACAGCTCAAGGCGAAGGCCGCGGCCCACGCGCTGTCACCGTCGGGCCTGGCCACCTGGTGGCTGGTGCACTGTCCCTTCGTGACGTCGATCCTCGTCGGCGCGCGCAGCCCGAAGCAGCTCGAGCAACTGGTGACCGAAGCGTCGGACCTGCCCGCGAACGACGACCTCTGGCGAAGCCTCTCGGCCCCTTCCATCCAGGAGTGATGACATGCGCGCGATCGTCTGCGGGACGTGGGGCGGGCCCGAGCAGCTCACCCTCGCGGAGGTCCCCGCGCCTGTTCCGAAGCCCGACGAAGTGATGATCGACGTGCACGCCTGCAGCGTGAACTTCGCCGACCTCCTCATGATTGGAGGGACCTATCAGACCCGGCCCGCGCTGCCCTTCGTCCCAGGCCTGGAGGCTGCGGGCACCATCGCCAGCGCCCCCGAAGGCTCGGGCTTCCAACCCGGAGACCGCGTCGTGGCCATCCTGTGGCACGGGGGCTATTCCGAGCAGGCAGTGGCCTCCGTGAAGGAGACCTTCCTGCTGCCGGCGGGCGTCTCCTTCGACGTCGCCGCCGCGCTGACCAGCGCCTACGTGAGCACCGCCCTGGCGCTGATCCGCGTCGCCCACCTGAAGCCGTCGGAGGTGCTCCTCGTGCTGGGTGCCAGTGGGGGCGTGGGGCTCGCGGCCGTGCAGCTGGGCAAGGCGCTGGGGGCCACCGTCATCGCGGTCGCGAGCACTCCGGACAAGCTCGCCATCGCGCGTGAGGCAGGCGCGGACCACGTCATCAGTCACGCTGACGGAGATTGGAAGGAGCAGGTCCTCTCCGCCGCGGGGGCCTCCGGTGTGAGCGTCTGCTTCGATCCGGTCGGTGGCCCGCTCTTCGACCCGGCGCTCTCGACGCTGGGGTGGGGAGGCCGCTACGTCCTCGTGGGCTTCGCCGCGGGACAGGCCCCGAGCATCCCCGCGCACCGGTTGCTCGTGAAGCACCGCGCGGTGCTGGGGTCGTCGCTGCGCTACTTCCGCTACCACGACCCGGCGGCGCTCCGCGAAACCATGGAGCAGCTCTTCGCCTGGTACGCGCAGGGCCGCATCCTCCCGCGCATCACCCTCCGGTTGCCCCTGGATCGGACCGCCGACGGCTTGCGCACCCTCGCGGAGCGACGCGCCATCGGCAAGGTCGTGGTCCATATCCGCGAGGGACGGGACACGCCGCCCGGCGCTATGTGAACGAGCGGGGCAGCCCGAGGACGTGCTGGCTGATGTATGACAGGGCCATGTTCCGGCTCACGGGGGCGTTGATGAACAGGCGCACCTCGCGGAACTTGCGCTCCACGTCGTACTCCTCGGCGAAGCCGTAGCCTCCGTAGGTGTCCATGCAGGCGTTGGCGGCCTCCCAGGCGGCTTCGGCGGCCAGGTACTTCGCCATGTTCGCTTCGGCCCCGCAGGGCTGGTGCCCGTCGAAGAGCGTCGCGGCCTGCTCCGTCAGCAGGTTCGCGGCCGTGAGCGCCGTGTGCGCCTTCGCGATGGGGAACTGCACGCCCTGATTGGCTCCGATGGGCTTGCCGAACACGGAGCGCTCCTGCGCATAGGTGACGGCCTTCTCGATGAACCAGCGGCCATCCCCGATGGCCTCCGACGCGACGAGCACACGCTCCGCGTTCATGCCATCCAGGATGTACGAGAAGCCCTTGCCCTCTTCGCCGATCAATCCCTCGACGGGCACTTCGACGTTCTCGAAGAACAGCGCGTTCGTCGCATGGTTGAGCATGGTCCGGATGGGCCGGACCTCCATCCCCTGCGTCTTCCGCAGGTCGAGCAGGAACACGCTCATCCCGTCCGTCTTCTTGCGCACCTCCGCGCGGGGCGTCGTCCGCGCGAGCAGCAACATCAGGTCGGACTGGAGCACGCGCGAGATGAAGATCTTCTGCCCGTTCACGACGTAGTGGTCGCCGCGCCGGACCGCCGTCGTCTCGATGGCGGTGGTGTCCGAGCCCGAGTTCGGCTCCGTCACAGCGAACGCCTGGAGCCGCAGCCGGCCCGCGGCGAGCTCCGGGAGGTATCGCTGCTTCTGCTCCGCGGAGCCGTGCCGCAAGAGCACGTTCATCACGTACATCTGCGCATGACACGCGGACGCATTCCCACCGAAGTGGTTGATCTCCCCCAGCACGACCGCCGCTTCGCGCAGGCCCAGCCCCGCGCCGCCGTACTCCGCGGGGATGAGAGCGGCCAGCAGCCCGGCCTCCGTGAGGGCCTTGACGAAGTCGTGAGGGTATTCACGCTCCGCGTCGAGGGTGCGCCAGTACTTCGGAGGGAAGCGGTTGCACAGGGCACGCACGGACGCGCGGATCGCGTCCCGGGTCTCGGTGGAGTCCATGCGCGCAGGATGTCCGTCCCCCCTTGCTGACTCCAGGACAGCACGGGTCCGGGACAGCGCACCGCGTGAGTCCACCCCCGGGGTCCGTTGGAGTAGACTCCCCGGTTCCATGGAGCGGACCGGCGCGGCGGCGATCATCATTGGCAACGAGGTCCTCACCGCGAAGGTGAAGGACGAAAATGGCCCCCACCTCATCCAGCGGCTGCGGGAGTTGGGCATCCCGCTCGTCTCGGTGGAGACCATCCTGGACGACGTGGACGCCATCGTGGACGCGGTGTCCCGCGCCCGGCGCAAGGCCCGCTACGTCTTCACCAGCGGCGGCATTGGCCCCACCCATGACGACGTCACCGTGCGCGCGGTGGCGCTCGCGCTGGGCCGGCCCGTGGTGCGCCTGCCGGAGATGGTGTCGGCCATCCAGGCCCGCGCGGGCACGTCGCCCGTGACGCCGGAGTCGCTGCGCCTGGCGGATGCTCCCGAGGGCGCGGTGCTCCTGGCCCAGCCGGGCATGTGGTTCCCGGTGCTGACAGTGGGGGACATGTTCCTGCTGCCCGGGGTGCCACAGCTCTTCCGGCTGCAGCTGGAGACGGTGCTCTCACGGCTCAGCGGCACGCCGGTGCACCTGGTCAACCTGTATTTCAACCTGGGCGAGAGCGCCCTGGCCGCCGTGCTGGACCGCGTGGCGCTGGACATGCCCCACGTGGCCATCGGCTCCTATCCCGTCTTCGACGCGGCCATGGACTACCGCGTGAAGGTGACGGTGGAGGCCCCGGAGCGGGCCCACGTGGACGACGCCGTGGGCCGGCTGCTCGCGGGGTTCCCGGCGGACTCGCTGGTCCGCCGGGAGTAGCGCGGCGATTACAGCGACAGGCCGATGCGCTGACGCAGGCGGAAGAAGTCGTCCGTCAGCAGCCACGACAGCAGGGCCTTCAGGTCCGCGCGCTCGCGCACCGCCTTGAGGATGTCGTCGGTGGTGCCGTCCTGGCGGTTGGCCACCACGTTCGGATCCTCGCGCAGCACCATGGTGAGGCCCACGGACGGGTCGCCGCAGACGAGCAGGCCCGCGCGGTCCGCCGAGAAGCCGAGCGCGTCCACCACCGTCGCGACGTCGATCTTCGACTGCTCGGACAGCGTCTGCGCGGGGCCTTCCGACGCCTTCATCGCCTTGCGGTTGAAGGCCTTCTTGAGCTGCTTCGTCATCTCGTCGTTGCGCCGGCCCAGGCCGTTGAACTGCTGCGCGTGGACGCGGATGGCGTTGCCGAACAGGTCCACCGTCTCGCCCTGGGACAGCTTGGAGAGGACGGCCGTCTTGTTGAGCAGGCCCAGCACTGCCTTGCCGATGAGGAACTTCTGCTCACGGGCGTTGAAGCGGCGCACGACGTCCTGGCCCACGCACAGGGACAGGGGCTCCGTCGTCTCCGGCTGCAGCATGCCGCGCCGGGCGAGGTAGACCTCGAACTCCTCCACGCCGAAGGTCTGCGCCACCGCCCGCACGGCCTTGAACACGGCCGAGTCCGGCTTGAGCTTGTCCTGCTTCGGGTTGACGCCGAGCATCTCGAACTGCGGCGGGTACACCTTGCCCAGGTGCTCACCCATGGCGCGCAGCAGGTCCGTCAGCGGGCCGCGCGCGGCCGGGTGCATGAGGACGGTGTCCACGTCCGCGGCGGGCAGCGCTTCACGCGGTTCCTGCGGCTGCCGGGCGCGGGCCTCCGAGTAGAAGGCCTGCTCCACCTCGTTGGTGGCGCGCATGAAGGTCAGCACCGCGGCGACGGCGAACGTCTTGTCCTGCTGCTTCTGGGCATCCCACAGCTTGAACAGCGCATGCAGGCTGTCCACGCGAGCGGGGTCCTGCCGCAGGATCTGACGGTGCTCTTCGATGGCGAGCGGGAAGCTGGCCATGTCGCGGCCATACAGATCCGCCAGCGCGGCGCGCGCCTGGAGGTTCTGCGGATCCTGCTCCACGAGCTGCCGGTAGATGACGGTGGCGCGAGCCGGCTCGGTCAGGGGGCCCGCGTAGAAGCTCGCCACGCGCATGCGCAGGGACGCCGCGCGCTTGACGTCCGTGGACACGGTGGCGGCGGCCTGGGCCTCCAGCATCTGCGCCAGCTCCGGCAGGTTGCGCTGGCGCTCGTAGAGGGCCACCAGCCGGTCCACCAGCGCGGGCTCGCCCGGCGTCAGCTCCAGCGCCTTCTTGTAGAGCGCGGTGGCGGAGGCGACGTCGCCCAGGCCCTCTTCGTGGATGCGCGCCAGCTCCACGGTGAAGCGCGCGCGGGCGTCGTTGGGCAGGTCCTGATCCAACAGCCGCCGCAGGCAGTCCACCGCGCCGCCGAAGTTGCGGCCCTGCGCGTATACCGTGGCCAGCCGCTCCAGCGCCTCCGGGTGGCGGGGCAGGGTGGCCAGCGCCGTCTGGAGGTGCGCCGCCGCGCGGCCCGGGTCGTTGAGGTGCTGCTGGTAGAGCGCGCCCAGCGTCAGGTGGTGCTGCGCGAGCACGCGAGGGTCACCGCCCTGCTGCACGCGCTGGCCGAGCATCTGCGCGGCCTCCGCGTACTGCTGCGCCTCCAGCAGGAGCAGGCCGCGGGTCTCCAGTGCGTCGGGGAAGCCGGGCTTGGCCGCCAGGGCCTTCTCCAGCACCTCGAGCGCACGGGCCCGGTCACCCAGGGCCACGTTGTGCAGCCGGGCCGCGGTGACGTACGCCGCCGCGGCGGCCTCCACGTCGCGCTGCGCGAGCCGGGCCTCCGCGCGCCGCTCGTGCAGGGCCGCGAGGTCGGAGGAACCGCCGCGCTGCGCGAGCAGCTCCTCCAGGCCGGTGGCCGCGCCCGGGTGCAGCGGGTCGCGCTCCAGCGCCAGGCGGTAGAGGGCCGAGGCGCCGTCCGGGTCATTGAGCTTCTGGGCCGCGAGCTTCGCGGCGGCGACGAAGCCCTCGATGGCGCTCTTGGTGTCGCGGCTCGCGCGGGCCTCGGTCTCCATCATGGTGCGCGCGGTGGCGAAGTCGCCCCGGCGCAGGGCCACGCGGCGGGCGCCCTGGAGCGCGGGGAGGCACTGCGCCTGGAGCTCCAGCGCCTGCAGGTACAGCGCGGCGGCCTGCTCCTGGTCGGGGTTCTTCTCCGCCAGCTCGGCGGCGCGCAGGAGCAGCTCCAGCGCCTCCGTGGCGTCGGTGGTGACGGCCAGCCGCATGCCGTACATGCGCGACAGGCCGGCGGTGTCACCGCTCTGGCGCAGCACGCGCTCCAGGCCGAAGGCGAGGCGCGCGTCGGTGGGGTCGGCGTCGAAGGCGCGCTGGTAGACCTCCAGGGTGCGCTCGGAGGGCGGGCCCTTCTCTTGATCCGCGGCGGCCAGGATGCGCAGGGCGCTGGACAGGCGCGTGTCGGTGACGCGCTCGGCGATGCGGGCGCGCAGCTCCGCGCGGCGGACGCGGTCCGACACGCGGATGCGCTCCAGCAGCATGAGGGCGGTGAGGTTGCCGGCCTCCAGGCCCAGCACGGACTCGCAGCACTGCGCGGCGCGGGACGGCTCCTGGAAGCGGTCCAGGTACAGCCGCGCGAGCTTGAGGTACGCCGTCACCTTGGCCGAGGGCGTCTGGCCCACCTGCGTCTCGCGGTCGAGGATGGACACCAGCTCCTTCACGTTGTCCTGCGCGACGTACAGGCGCTCCAGCGCGCGCAGCGTGGCGGCGTGGCCCGGCGTGAGGCGAAGGACTTCCTGGTAGCCCTCGATGGCCAGCTCCGGGCGGCCCAGCTGGTCCTCCCAGATGGCGGCGGCCTGATAGAGCGCGTTGGCGCGCTCCAGCGGATCCGTGCGGTTGGCGGCGTCCGCTCGCAGCACCTCCACCAGGCTCTCCCACGCCTCGTGGGCGCGGTGGATGCGGGCGAGCGCGCGCAGCGCCGGGAAGTAGCTGGGCGCCAGCATCAGCGCCTCCTGGTACGACGCCAGCGCCTCGTTCTCCTGCTTGAGGCGGTGCTCGTACAGCTCGCCGATCTTGTAGATGAGCGCGGCGGCCGCGTCGGTGGACGGAGAGATCTCCGACTCCGCGCGGTACATGTCGATGAGCTTCTCCCACCGGGTGTCCTGCGCGTACAGCCGGCCCAGGGCCTTGAGCGCGGGCAGGTACGAGGGCGACAGCGCGAGCACGCGCTCATACGCGGTGATGGCGCCCACGCGGTCCTTCAGGTGCTCGTCGAGGATCTCCGCGTTGCGGTGGAGCAGCGACAGGACCTGCTTGGTGTCGCCGGCGAACGACGCCTCCAGGTCGTTGGTCTCCAGCAGCTCACGGAAGCGTCCGGCGCGCTCGTAGAGACGGGCCAGGTTGCGCAGCGTGGGCAGGTGATCCGACGCCAGGTCGAGGATGCGCTTCATGCACTCGATGGCGTGGTCCAGGTCCCCGAGGCGGTCCTCGTAGATGACCGCCATCTTGTTGAGCGTGGTGATGACCTGATCGCGGTCGGACGTCTGGAGCAGGTCCTGCTCGAACATCTGGACCAGCTCCGCGAAGCGGCCCTGGCGCTCGTAGAGGCGGGTGAGGGCCTTCTGCGCGGGGAGGTAGCCCGGCTGGAGCTGGAGGCACGCGTTGTAGCGCGCGATGGCGTCCTCCTGGCGGCTCAGGCGCTCCTCCAGGATCTCGGCCGCCTTGTACATGCGCGCGGCCTTGCCCTTGGCGTCCTCGGCGGCGGTGACCTCCGCGTCGAAGACGGCGACGAGGCCTTCCCAGTTCTTCATCCGGTACGACAGCTTGCCCAGGCCCGCGAGCGCGGCGGCGTGGCTGGGGATGCGGGCGAGGATGGCCTGGTAGCGGGCGGCGGCCTCCTGGTCGCGCTTGAGGTCGTCCTCGTACAGCGCGGCGAGGCGCAGGTTGATGGCGACGAGCTCGCTCTCGTCGTTGATGGAGCCCACCCACGCGAGCAGCACGTCGGCCAGCTCCTCGAAGCGGCCTTGGGTCTCGTAGATGCCGGCGAGCGCGTTCAACACGAGCGGCTCATGAGGGCTCACGCGGCGCGCGGCGAGCAGCGCGGACAGCGCGTCGTCCTTGCGGCCCAGGCGGTCATGCACCTTGGCGATGTGGAGGTACGCGGGAGCGCCCTGGGAGCCCTGTCCCTCGGCCTCGGAGAGGAGGGCGGAGAGGAGCTCGTCGGTGCGGCCCTCGCGCTCGGCGACGCGCTTCACGGCGGCCTGGAGCAGCGGGTCGGAGCGGTCGAGCGCGAAGGCCTCGCGGAACGCAGCGGCTGCGGCGTCCTTCTGCTTGAGGCGCTCCTCCAGGAGCATGCCCGCGGAGGTGAGGTAGTGGGCGCGCAGGGACGGCGGGACGACGGCGGTGGCGAGCAGCCGGTAGATCTCCACCAGCGCGCCCGCGTCGTTGCGCGAGGCGTAGACGGACTCCAGCTGGGTGAGGAGGGTGACGTCGGTGGGCTTGCGGTCCAGGGCCTGGCGCAGGGCATCCGCGGCGTCGTTGTCGCGGGACAGGCGCTCCTCGAGGATCTGCCCCTTCTCGAAGAGGAGGGCCGCCTGCTGACGAGGGTCCTCGGCGGCGATGAGCTCCGCGTCGATGAGCTGCACGACCATCTGCCAGTTGCCGACGTCGGCGAAGAGGCGGCGAGCGGCGCGGATGTTGGCGAGGAACCGGGGCGCCAGCTTGTACGCGTTCTGGAACGCGACGGCGGCGTTGCGAGGGTTCTTGAGCGGCTCTTCCCAGAGCAGGCCGACCTCATGGAAGAGGAGCGCGGCCGTCTGAGGCTCGGTGGTGGCGAGCGCCTTGGCCTCGCGTTCCATGGACGCGATGCGCTCGCGGGCATCGTCCTCGGCGCTGGCCTGGGGAACGGGAGCGGGGAGGGTGCTCACGTTCTGGGCGAGTGTCTGGGCCGCGCCAGCCTCGGGGGCCCCGGGGGGAGGCACCGATGCGGAGGACGAAGGCCGCGTGACGTCATTGCTCTCGCTCATGGAAGCCGGCTCCAGGCACTTTGGAAATGAGAGGGGGAGACTGAACGGGAGTTCGTACCACGCGCTCGGCTGGCCCCTCAACTTCCCGTCTTTCCTGGCGATTTGAGTGCTGGGGAGGCAAGCGGACGGGCGGTGGGAGGGTGCTGGGGACACGTCACGCACCGCGCGCGGAACGCTACGCCCATGTCACCGTTATCCATGGGTTGCCTGGTATTCTTTGCCAGCTTACAAAGCAGGCCTACAACCAGGAGCGACATCCGTGGCCGACCTTCAGCCGTTCCGTGGGGTCCGTCCCGCCGAGGCGCTGGGACAGACGCTGTGCACGCCCCCCTACGACGTGGTGAGCACCGCGGAAGCGCGCGCCTACGCCGACGGCAACCCGCGCAGCTTCTTCCATGTCTCGCGGCCGGAGATTGGTCTACCGCCGGGCACGGACGAGCACTCCGAGCCCGTGTATGCGCAGGGCCGCCGCAACCTGGAGCGCTTCTTCGCCGAGGGCTGGCTGCGACAGGACGACGAGGCGTGCTTCTACCTGTACCGGCAGCGCATGGGCGCGCACGTGCAGACGGGCGTCGTCGCCCTGGCCAGGGTCGACGAGTACGACCAGGGCCTCATCCGGAAGCATGAGCTCACGCGCCCGGACAAGGAGGACGATCGCACCCGGCACATCGACACGCTCGGGGGCAATGACGAACCCGTCTTCCTCACGTATCGGGCGGTGCCGTCCATTGGCGCGCTGATGGAGGAGGGGATGCGCTCCAGTCCCCAGTATGACTTCACCACCGAGGATGGCATTGGCCACACCTTCTGGAGGGTGAACGGGAGCCTCAACACGCGGCTCACGGCGGCGTTCCACGAAGTGCCCATGCTCTACATCGCGGATGGACATCACCGTTCGGCGGCGGCCTCGCGGGTCCATTCGTTGCGCAGCCAGCGCGGTGAGAGCGGCGGACACAGCCGCTTCCTGGCGGTGGTCTTCCCTCACGACCAGATGCGCATCCTCGCCTACAACCGCGTGGTGAAGGATCTGAACGGGCTGTCGCCGGAGGCCTTCCTGGCGCGGCTGGGCGAGCGGTTCGAGGTGACGAGCGGGCAATCGAAGACTCAGGACCGGGCGCACCAGTTCGGCATGTATCTGGAGGGCGCCTGGTATCAGCTCACCGCCAGGCCGGGCACGTTCGGCGCCACGCCGACGGAGGAGCTGGACGTGAGCATCCTCCAGAACAACGTGCTGGGGGCGCTCCTGGGCATCCGTGATCCGCGCAAGGACGAGCGCATCCAGTTCGTGGGCGGCATCCGGGGTACGGAGGAACTGGAGCGCCTGGTGGACTCGGGCGCGTGGCGCGTGGCCTTTTCGCTTCCTCCGACGAGCCTGGAGCAGCTCATGACCATCGCGGACGCGGGCGAAATCATGCCGCCCAAGTCGACCTGGTTCGAGCCGAAGCTGCGCAGCGGCCTCGTGCTGCACCTGTTCTGAACCCATGGGGCTCGAACATCTGGTCCGCGCGACCTGCGTGCGCTGCGGCAGCCACTACGGCACGCAAGGGGTCTACACGTGCCCTGGCTGCGGCATCGAGGGCATCCTCGACCTCGAGTATGACTATGACGCCGTGGCGCGGACGCTGACCCGCGAGGCGCTGCAGTCCCGCGTAGGGAGCCTGTGGCGCTACCTGGAGCTGCTCCCGGTGGACAGCACCCGGGAGCTGCCGCATCCCCACGTCGGCATGACGCCCATCTACGACGTGCCACGGCTGGCGTCCGCGGTGGGCGTGAGGGCGCTGAAGGTGAAGGACGACGGCCGCAACCCCACGGCTTCCTTCAAGGACCGCGCGAGCGCTGTCGGTGTCCTCAAGGCCCGGGAGCAGGGGAGCGACGTCATCGCCTGTGCCTCGGCTGGCAACGCGGCCGCTTCGCTCGCGGGGTTCTCCGCGGCCGTGGGCTTGAAGAGCGTCATCTTCGTCCCGGAGCGCACGCCCGAGCCCAAGGTGGCGCAGGTCCTCATCTTCGGGGGCACCGTCCTGCGCGTGAAGGGCTCGTATGACGACGCCTACGCGGTCTGCCAGGACGCCTGTGCGCGCTTCGGTTGGTACAACCGCAACTGCGCGGTCAATCCCTATCTCATCGAGGGCAAGAAGACCGTGGGCCTGGAGATGGCGGAGCAGCTTGGAGAGGAATTGCCAGACTGGGTGGTCTTCTCCGTGGGCGATGGCTGCACCCTGGCCGGGGCCTGGAAGGGGCTGTGGGAGATGCACCGGCTGGGCTTCCTCTCCCGGCTGCCGCGCATGCTTGGCGTTCAGGCGCAGGGGAGTGCGCCCCTGGTGGACGAATACGTCCGGCGGGAGGGCTCCATCCGTCCGGTGGAGGCCCGGACGCTCGCGGACTCCATCGCGGTGGGGCAGCCGCGCAACTGGCGCAAGGCCTTGCGTGCCATTTCCGAATCGCGGGGCGCCATGCTCGCGGTGGACGACGCGAGCATCCTGGAGGCGATGCGGAGGACGGCCCGGCTCGCGGCGGTCTTCGCCGAGCCCGCGGGGGCTTGCGCCGTCGCGGGGCTGACCCGCGCGGTGGAGCAGGGGATCGTGGGGCGCGACGAGTCCGCGCTGGTGGTCATCACGGGCAACGGGCTCAAGGACATCCGGAGCGCGACCGAGGCCTCCGCGCGGCCCATCGACCTGCCCGCGGACATGGCGGGCCTGGAGCAGGTGCTCCGGGCGCGCCAGTTGATTTGATTTGCCGCGGGCTCAGGCCCGCTTGCCGGACGGGGGATTGCGCACGAGGTCGAACTCCTCGCCGAAGTACTCCTCCCACTTCCGTGAGTTCTGCTCGCTCCGGGTGATGTAGGGCGACAGGCTGATGAGCTTCACCACCGTCCGGTTGAGCCCGGACAGCACCGGCGGCAGCGGCCTCAGGAAGTCCACGAAGAGCACCACTCGGTCCCCGTCGTTCTCCTTGCGCACCTCGTGTTCGTGGGTGTCGTCGAAGATGAGGCTTTGCCCCTCGCGCCAGGAGGCCGTCTTGTCGCCCACGCGGATGTGACACGCGTCCGCTGGCTCGGGGACCAGCAGCCCCAGGTGGTAGCGCAGCACTCCCTTGTAGTGCCCGGAGTGCGGGGGGATGTGCTTGCGGCCCCGGAGGATGGAGAACATGGCGCTCGTCATGCCCGGGATGCTCTCCAGGAGACGCGTCGTTTCCGGACACCGGCGGCAGTTGTCCTCGAACTTCACCCCGTAGCCGTAGAAGACGAACGTCTTCCACCTGTCATCCGTGGTCAGCTCGCGCTGCTCGGGCATCAGGTCCTGGAAGTTGGGGATGATCTCCACCCCCCGCATCACCGCGTCCAATTCCTGTCGGATGACCTTCCAGTTGCGCTCCATGCGGCTGGTGAAGGGGAACGCCGCGGGGTCGAAGAAGGTGTTGTTTGCGTCCGGCCGCTGGTGGATGGCCTGGGTGACCTGTTTGGCAGTGAAGAGGGCCCCTTGCGTGAGGGCCGTGCCGGCCAGCTCCATCGCCTGTTGTTTCAGCGCCTGACGCAGACCCGGGGGGCGCGGGGGGGGATTGTTCCCGGAGCTGGAGGGGCTTTGGGTGTCTTCCATGTCTGGCTTTCTGGAGAGGGATTGAAGGGTTGGAAGGGAACGGGTGGAGAAGGGCTCACGCCCGGACCATGTGCTGCTCGAGGGACTCGGCCAGCGCCTGGTCCTGTTCGGCGGCCTGGAAGCAGTCCTGCATCCGCTCCAGGGCGCCGCGGTACGAGGGCCCGCTGATGATCTCCTCCAACTGCTGGACGAGGAGGTCCGGCGTCAGCGTGTCGATGCGGGTGCGCACGCCCAGCCCGTGGTGCGCGACCCGCGCCGCCATGCCGGGTTGATCCCACTGGACCGGCAACACGACCATGGGCACGCCGAAGTAGATGCACTCCTTGATGCTGTTGAAGCCGCCGTGGGTCACCATCGCGGTCGCGCGCCGCAGCATCCGCAGCTGGGGCACGTGCTTCACGGACACGAGGTTGTCCGGCGTTCCTCCTGGGACCTCCTCCGTCCACTGGTTGGTGGCGACCACGAACTGCCAGCCCGGGCGCTGGCGGGCCGCCTGGGCGACGGACTGGTGGAAGCGGCGGGCCTGATCCGCCTGGTTGACCATCGTCCCCAGCGAACACACCACCAGCGGACGCTCCTCATCGAGCCGCTCCCAGGGGAAGTCCGGCTCCTGCCGCTCCAGGTCGATGCAGGGCCCCGTGAAGTGGAGGCCGGCGGAGGGCTTCGCGCCGCGGAACTCCACGAACTCCCGCGGGCAGGGCACGAGCAGGGGCTCGTGCGCGCCGGTGACGCGGCCGCCGAAGTCCAGGCTCGACACCGGGTAGCCATGCTTGCGCGCCAGCGCGCGCCGGAACTTCATCGAGTCCGGCTCAATGCCCACCCAACTGCCCAGCGAGCCCAGCTTCGTGTCGATCAGGATGCGTCCCCAGTCCACGGTGTTCCGGACGAGCGTGGGGAGCCGCTCGTCGGGGATGAGCCCCGAGCTGGTCGGTGGCGTCCGGGGCTCCCAGCGCAGGGGGATGCTCGTGCTCAGCGCCACGGTCGGCACCCGGTGGCCGTGGAGGACGAGGGCCTGCTCCGGCTGCAGGATGTCGATGACGCCCAGGTCCGGGCGCGTCCGCTCGACGATCGCGTCGAACTCGCCCTGGAGCATCGCCTCCAGCGTCTGCGTCTGCCTGCGGGCCAGCTCGCGCAGGAACACCAGCCTGGACAGGCCGCTCAGCGTGCCCAGCCGGGCATTGCTCCTGGCCTGGAAGCCCTTCGGGTAGAGGGACTCGAAGAGGCACTCGAAGCCGAAGCCCTCCGCGCGGATGAAGTCCTCCGTGTCAGGGAGGCTGCAGTAGATGATCCGGTGGCCGCGCTTCTGGAGCGCGCGGGCCATCTTGAACGTGGGGTTGATGTGCCCGCGCGCGGGCATGGGAACGAAGAGGATGGTGGACATGCCTGCACCTGGGAGAAGGGGCGGCTAACGCGGGCCGGGGTCGCGCAGGAGGGAGGGCTCCAGGAAGGCGGAGTCCGGCGGGTACCAGGCCCACGCGCCCGGCGTGGACCCTGGCGGGCGGGCTGACTCCGGAGTCGCGAGCGACAGCACGCCCTTGTCGAAGAGCGCCTCCAGCGGCGCGAGCGGGGGGGCCCCGCGCAGGACGTCGCCCGCGGAGTTGCCCAGCACCCGCGGCAGCAGCGCCTGTTCCTCCTCGCCCAGCCGATCATCGCGGTAGTCGGAGCGGAAGCGCCCGCTGGCCGCGTCGAGCCGGCGCACGGTGGGGCTCAGCCGCACGACCAGGTCCTCGAACGCCCAGTCCGGCCGCGCGGGGTCCGACTCCAGCCGGGCGATGCAGGCTCGGACGCTGGAGGAGAAGGCGGCGCGGGTGAAGGTGCGGCGGATCAGCGCGGCGCCCCGCTGGCAGGCCTCACGCAGGGGCGCTGGCGCGAGCACGTCCTGGAAGATGCGGGCCGCCAGGGAGGCGTAGGCGTCCGGGGCGCCAGCGGCCATCGCCTCGGTCTCGTGGACGAGGATGCCGTGGCCCGGCGGGAGCGCGTGGCGGTTGTTGCCCGCCCCGTTGGTGTAGACGGGACAGCCGTTGAGCACGGACTCCAGCACGTACATCCCGAAGGGCTCCGGGGTGGTGTTGTAGCAGAGCCCGAAGCGGGCCTCGCGCACGAGGCGGAAGAGGGCGGGCTGGCTCAGGTGCGGGACGGGCAGCAGCAGATCCTCCAGCGTCGCGTCCGCGGCCTGAAGCGCCTGGGCGAGCGCGTGCGCCTGGAAGGGGAAGTCGAAGCGGAGCACGTGTTGCAGCAGCGCGAAGTCCTGGGCGGCCACCACCAGCCGCACGGGAGGATGGCCGTGCTCGCGGGCTTGCGCGCGCAGGCCCAGGAGGATGGCGCAGACGGACTGCCAGTCCGCCTTGCCGGGCTGGATGGCGTGGCCCAGCACCTCGCCGCGGTCCAGCGCCTCCTGCACGGTCCGGGGCAGCTCGACGCCGGGGAGGCGCCCCTCGCCGTCGGGGGCCTCCAGGCACGGCAACGTCGGCACGAGGGTGCTTACGTTCGCGGCCCCGCGCGGATCCAGGCACCGCCGAGCGGACCAGTCCGGGGTCAGCAGCAGCGACGTGAGGGTGTCGTGGATGTAGGGCGACAGCGCCCCGTACAGGTCGATGAGCGGGTTGCCCAGCCACGTCGTGGGCTGGCCGTGGAGGCCGTGGAAGAACACGAACGTCCGCCGCGCCAGCTCCCTGTTGGGCGCGCGGATGCCCAGGCCCATGTCGCAGTAGACGGCCAGGTCCGCGGCGGGCCGGGAGTGCAGCGCCAGCACGCGCCGCGCGTTGGCCACCGGGATGCCGGAGTCCCCCGTGTTGGGGTAGTGGCGGTTGAAGCGCTCGACGTCGTGGCCGAGCGCTCGCAGCTCCTCCTCCATCCAGGCGTTGATGGCGCCCGCGACGCTCTGGAACGGCTCCGCCTCCAGGTACAGCCGGGTCCTCGTGCTCATGCGACCTCCCGTGACTTCGAGTCCGAAGGGGGCGGGGCCAGCGACCCCAGGGGCCGGTCCGGTTCCTCCACCACCTCCATCAACAGCGCCTGGAGCGCGTCCACCATCCGCGCGACCGTCGTCGCGTCGAAGAGCTCCGTGCGGTACTCCAGTTGGCCCGTGAGTCCTTCCGGGCCGTCCGTCAGCAGCAACTGCAAGTCGTTGAGCAGCAGGCCCAGGTCCGCGTCCAGCGGTTGGATCTCCAGCCCGGCCAGGGTGACCGCTGGCGCGGCGGAGGCGTGGAAGACGTAGCCGAGCGGGCTCAGCGGGCGGCGGTCCACGACGCCTGGACGCAGCAGCGACACCAGCTCCGCGTGGGGCAGGTCCTGGTGCTCGGAGGACTCCAGGTAGCTGGCGCGCACGCGCCGCAGGACCTCTCGGAAGGAGGGGTTGCCGGACAGGTCCGTGCGCAGCAGCAGGTAGCTGGCGAACATGCCCACCAGCGGCTCCAGCTCCGGGCGCGGGCGGTTGGCGTGCACGATGCCCACCACCGTGTCGCCGCACTGGAGCGTCCGCGCGAGGAACGTCTTGAAGGCCGCCAGCCCCAGCAAGAAGGGGGTGACGCTCTCGCGCCGGGCCAGCGTGTGGAACCTGGCGGACAGCGCGGGCGGGAGCGTGAAGCCGTGGCGTCCCTTGCGGAAGGTGCCGGCCTCCGGGCGCGGGCGGTCCAGGGGCAGCGACGCCGGCAAAGGCTTCTCCAGGCGGCGGCTCCACCAGTTGCGGTGGTGCTCCAGCACCTCGCCGCGCATCCACTCGCGCTGCCAGCGGGTGTAGTCGCGGTAGCTCACGGCGAGTTCCGGCAGCGGCGAGGGCTGTTCGTCGCGGAAGGCAGGGTAGAGCGCCGTCAGCTCTCGCAGCATCACTCCGCCGGACACCTGGTCGGTGAGAGCGTGGTGGACGGCGAGCATGAGGACGTGGCGGCTGTCCGTGACGCGGAAGAGGCGCGTGCGCATCAGCGGCCCGTGCTCCATGTCGAACGGGCGCCAGCCTTCTTCTTCCAGCCGAGACATCAGCGCCTGCTCGCGCGTGTCCTCGGGCAGGGGGCGGAGATCCTCCATGGGGAGTTCCCACTCCGTGGGCGGGGCCACGCGCTGTACGGGCTGACCGTCCACGCTGGGGAAGGTGGTGCGCAGCGGTTCGTGGCGGCGCACCACCTCTTCAATCGCGCGCCTCAGGGCCTCCACGTCCAGGGGGCCGTCCATGCGCAGCGGGGTGAGCACCTGGTTGTAGACGCTCCCCGCGCCCATGCGCTCCGGAGACCAGTAGGCGGCCTGCGCGTGCGAGAGGGGGACTTCGCCGTCCTCCGGGGAGGACGTGATGGGGGGCGGCCTCGCGAGTGAATCGCTGTGCGGGGCCCGGAGCCGATCCGCGAGGCGGGCCACGGTGGTGCGGTCGAACAGCTCCTGAAGCGATACGTCCACGTCGAACACGGCGCGCAGGCGCGCCACCAGTTGCGTGGCGAGTAGCGAGTGGCCGCCCAGGTCGAAGAAGTCGTCGTGGATGCCCACGCGCTCCACGCCCAGCAGCTCCGCCCACAGCGTCGCGAGCAGCTCCTCCACCGTGTCGCGAGGAGCGACCTGGAGCGCCGCCCGTGCGGGCGGAGTGCCCGGGACGGGCAGCGCGCGCGTGTCCACCTTGCCGCTGGCGGTGAGAGGCAGCGCGTCCAGGAACACGAACGCCGCCGGCACCATGTACTCCGGCACTCGCGCCTTGAGCATCGCGCGCAGTGGGGCTTCGTCGGGGGACTCGTCGCGCGAGACGACGTAGGAGACGAGGCGGTGGAGAGAGGGCGAGTCCTCGCGAAGGAGGGTGAAGGCGTCGAGGACGGAGGAGTGGTCGCGAAGGAGGGAGGAGACTTCGGAGGGCTCGATGCGGAAGCCGCGCAGCTTCACCTGGGAGTCGAGGCGGCCGAGGAACTCGAGGCGGCCGGAGGGCAGCCAGCGGACGCGGTCGCCAGTGCGGTAGAGGCGCTCGCCCGGCTCGCGAGAGAAGGGATGGGGAATGAACTTCTCCGCGGTGAGGGAGGGCTGGCCGAGGTAGCCGCGAGCAACGCCAGGGCCGGAGACGAAGAGCTCACCGGGGAGGCCGACGGGGACGGGGCGAAGGAGGGCGTCGAGGACGAAGAGGCGGACGTTGGGGAAGGGAGCGCCGATGGTGGGCTGAGAGGGAATGAGCTGCGACTCAATGGAAGCGCAGACAGTCACTTCAGTGGGGCCGTAGGCGTTGAGCAGGAGGCGCTGGGGGTGGACCCAGCGTGAGGCGACGGCAGCCGGGAGCGCCTCACCCGCGGAGATGACGATGCGCAGGGAGTCGAGGCCCGTGGGGTCGAGCTGAGCGAGGACGGAAGGCGTGAGGGTGACAGCGGAGATGGCGCGGTCGCGGAGCAGGGAGTGGAGGGGCGGCCCTGGGAGGAGCTGCTCGCGAGGAGCAAGGTGGAGGCAGGCGCCTGCGAGGAGGGAAGAGAAGACCTCGCAGACGCAGGCATCGAAGCCGATGGAGGCGAACTGGAGGACGCGGGAGGAGGAGTCGAAGTGGTGTTCGCGGACGGCGGCGAGGGCGGTGTTGGCGAGGCCGCGGTGGGTGAGGAGGGTGCCCTTGGGCTTGCCGGTGGAGCCAGAGGTGTAGATGACGTAGGCGAGCGAATCGGGCAGGGAGCGTGGAGGAGGCGGCTGGGTGGAGCGCGAGGCCACCTGATTCCAATCCGCGTCCACGCACACCAGCACCCCGCCGTGCGCCGGCAGCTCATCCGCCAGATGATCCTGGGTGACGACCACGGGGGCGCCGGAGTCGGCGAGCATGAAGGCGAGGCGGTCCGAGGGAAGCGTCGGATCCAGCGGCACCCATGCGCCGCCGGCCTTGAGGACGGCGAGCATGGAGACGACGAGATCGAAGGAGCGCTCGAGGCAGAGCGCGACTCGGGTCTCGGGACCGACGCCGTAAGCGCGCAGATGCCATGCGAGCTGGTTGGCGCGTGCGTCGAGCTGCTGGAACGAAAGGGTGTCGTCGCCAGCGGCGAGAGCGGCAGCGTCGGGAGTGCGGGCCACCTGCGCTTCGAAGAGCTGGTGGACGAGGCGCTCCTGGGGGAAGGCCACGTCGCTGGCATTCCACTCCACCAGCACCTGGCGCCGTGCCTCTTCCGTGAAGAGCGACAGCGCGCCCAGCGGCTGGTCGGGTGAGGCGAGCACCGCCTCCAGTGCGGTGCTCCAGTGTGACAGGAGCTGGTCGATGGCTTCCGCGCTGAAGCGCGCCGGGTCGTAGCCCAGTCGCAGGAGCAGCTGGCGGTCGGGGATGACCATCGCCGCGAGCGGATAGTTGATGCGCTCCAGGAAGCTGATGTCGCGGATCGCCAGGGCGCTGCCCCGCTCGATGACGGACGTGTCCACCGGGTAGTTTTCGAAGACGAGGAAGCTGTCGAAGAGGGACGAGCCGCGCGGCAGCTCGCTCCAGCCCTGCACCTTCACCAGTGGGCTGTGCTCGTGCTGGCGCATCTCCGCCTGCCATGACTGAAGCTCCTTCAACCACCGCAGCACCGGCACGTCCGGATCCATCCGCACGCGCACCGGCAGGGAGTTGATGAAGAGGCCCACCATGGACTCCACGTCCGTCAGCTCCGGCGGACGTCCGGAGACAGTGGTGCCGAAGACAGCGTCGGTCGTGCCCGCGCAGCGGCCGAGCACCAGGCCCCACGTCGCCTGCACCAGCGTGTTGAGCGTGAGCTGGTGGTCGCGGGCGAACGCCTGGAGCTCCAGGGTGCGCTCCGCGCTCAGGTGGATCTCCCGCTCGCCGGGAGCCAGGGGCGCCGCGTCCGCGCTCACGGGCCGGGCGAGGGGCAGGGGCGTGGGCTCCGTGAAGCCTCGCAGCGACTTGCGCCAGAAGGCCTCCGAACCGGCGTCGTCCCGGCGCTGGAGCCAGGCCACGTAGTCGCGGAAGGGAGGGCTGGACCGGTCCGGAAGAGGCTCGTCGCGCAGGAGCGCCTGGTAGGTGGTGAAGAGCTCCTGGAACAGCAGGCCCAGGCTCCACCCGTCCAGCAACACGTGGTGGTACGTCCACACCATGCGCGTGACGTTCTCCTCCAGGCGGATGAGCGCCAGCCGCATCAGCGGCGGACGTGACAGGTCGAAGCCCTGGGCGCGATCGCGGGCCAGGAAGTCTTCCAGCCGGAGCTGCTGCTCCGCCGGGGACGCGTCGCGCCAATCCAACTCCAGCCACGGGAGCGGGGCGCGGGCGCTCACCACCTGAAGCGGCTCGGCCAGTCCTTCCCAGAAGAGCGCGGTGCGCAGCAGCGGCTGGCGCTCCACCAGCCGGTCCATGGCGCGGTGGAAGGCGTCGCGGTCCAGCGGCGCGTGGAACGTCCAGGTGAGCTGCTCCAGGTACATGCCCACCTGGGGCTCGAACAGCGCGTGGAAGAGCATGCCCTGCTGCATGGGCGACAGGGGGTAGATGTCCCTCGCGAGCGGCGCCGTCTGGAGGATGCGCTCCAGGGCGCTCGGGGCGAGGCGGGCCAGCGGGAAGTCCGCGGGGGTGCGCCGTTCCGCGTCCGTGCCCAAGCGACCGGCGATGATCCTCCGCAGGGCGTCGCCCCAGGCGGTGGCGAGCGCCTGGATGGTGGCGTGGGAGTGGAGCGCTTCGCTGTAGCTGACGAAGAGGTCCATCCGGCCGGAGAGCACGTAGCCGCCCGCCTCCAGCACGTGTGGCCGTCGCTCCGACTCGCCGATGGTGGGGCCCGCGGACTCACGCACCAGGGTGAAGGGGCCCTCGGCGCGCGAGTCCGTGTCGAACTGGCCCAGGTAGTTGAAGCTGAGCTCCGCCGCGGGCAGGGCGCGCAGCCGCCTCGCCGCTTCGTCCTCGCGCAGGTAGCGCAGCAGGCCGTGGCCCAGTCCGCGCGACGGTACCTTCGCCAGCGCCTCGCGCACGGCGCGCACCGCGTCTCCCGGGCTGGCCTCCGAGGGGACCTCCAGCAGCGCCGGGTACAGCGCCGTGAACCAGCCCACCGTGCGCGACAGGTCCACGTCGTCGAAGAGGTCCTCGCGGCCGTGGCCCTCCAGGTCCACCAACTGGCGCGGCTGGCCTGTCCATACCGCCAACGCCTGCATCAGCGCCGCGAGTAGCACGTCGTCGATGCGCGCCCGGTACGCGGCCGGCACGTCCTGCAACAGCAGGCGCGTCTCCTCCGCGCTCAGCGACACCGTCACTCCTCGCGCCGTCGCGAAGGTGGCGTCACCGCCGGCACCATCCCGGGGCAGCGGGCGCACGCGTGAACGGGACGCGTCCAACCAGAAGGGCAGCTCCGCCGTCACCGCTGGCGAATGGGCGTGCGCCACCAGCCGCTCCGCCCACGCCTTGAAGGACGTGCTCTTGGGGGGCAGTGACACCGCGCGCCCCTCCTGGAGCTGCCGGTACACCGTGGCCAGGTCCTCCAGCAGCGTGCGCCAGGAGACGCCGTCCACCGCGAGGTGGTGGATGACGAGCAGCAGGCGTCCGGTCTTCTCTTCCGACGGGTCCACCAGCGCCGCCGCCACCAGCGGGCCGTCCTCCAGCGACAGGCCGCGCTGCAACTCCCCGGCGACCTGCTCCAGGCGCGCCGCGTCCACCCGCCGCACCACCACTCCGCCGGGACCGGGTTCGGCGCAGGTCTGCCGCCAGCCCTCCGCCGTCCGGGTGAGGCGCAGCCGGAGCGCGTCGTGGTGCGCGAGCAGGTGGCCCAGCGCCGCTTCCAGCAGCGGCACCTCCATTGGTTGGCGCAGCTCCAGCACCATGGCCTGGTTGTTGTGCTGCGGTGCCTTCAGCTCGCGCTCCACGAACCAGCGCTGGATGGGTGTGAGCGGCACCGGACCCACCACCGGCCCCTGCTCCCCGGTTGGCACGTCCGCCGGAACCACCAGCGGCGCAAGCTCCGCGATGGTCGGGTGCTGGAAGAGCTGCCGGGGCGTGAGGCGCAGGCCCACGCGGTGCGCGCGGGCGATGATCTGCAGGCTGACGATGGAGTCTCCGCCCAGCGCGAAGAAGTTGTCGTGCAGGCCCACGTTCTCCCGGCGAAGCACCTTCGCCCAGATGTCCGCCAGCCGCTGCTCCACCTCTGTCCGAGGCGCCACGAACGGCGTCCCCACCGAGCGCTCCAGCTCCGGCGCGGGCAGCGCCCTTCGGTCCACCTTGCCGTTGGACGTGAGCGGCAGGGACTCCAGCGCGACGAGCGCCGCGGGCACCATGTAGTCCGGAAGCCGCTGCTGAAGGTGCTGGCGCAGCGTTTCGATGTCTGGCGTCTGGCCCACGGCGGGCGTCACGTAGCCCACCAGCCGCTTGCCGCCCGGCGCGTCCTCGCGCGCCACCACCACCGCTTCGCGCACGGAGGGGTGCAAGGCCAGCGCGGTTTCAATTTCTCCCAGCTCGATGCGGAAGCCGCGGATCTTCACCTGCAGGTCCGAGCGGCCCAGGTACTCCAGCTGCCCGTCGGCGCGTACGCGCGCCAGGTCTCCCGTCCGGTAGAGGCGCTCTCCGGGGCGCGTGGCGAAAGGGTGCGGCACGAAGCGCTCCGCTGTCAGCTCTGGACGGTGGAGGTAGCCGCGCGCCAGGCCCGGGCCTCCCACGTACAGCTCGCCCGGGATGCCCACGGGCTGGGGCTGGAGGCGCGAGTCCAGGACGAAGGTCTGGAGGTCCGGGATGGGCACACCCACGATGCTGCCCGAGCCCCCTTCCGCGTCGGCCGTGTGCACCACGCGGTAGGTGACGTGGACCGTCGTCTCGGTGATGCCGTACATGTTGATCAGCCGGGGCCGCGCGTCCCCGTGCCGCGCGAACCAGGGCCGCAGGCTGGCGAACTCCAGGGCCTCGCCGCCGAAGATGACGTAGCGCAGGGACAGCGCGCCGGGCTCGTCGGAGGTCGCGTCCGCGTGGAGCAGCTGGCGGAAGGCGGAGGGCGTTTGATTGAGGACCGTCACCCTCTCGCGGCGCAGCAGCGACAGGAAGCTCTCCGGCGAGCGGCTCACCCAGTAGGGCACCACCACCACGCGCCCGCCGTACAGCAGCGCGCCCCACAGCTCCCAGACGGAGAAGTCGAACGCGTACGAGTGGAAGAACGTCCACACGTCCTGTGCGCCGAAGCCGTACCAGGGCTCCGTGGCGGTCATCAGGCGCACCACCTGCTCGTGCGCCAGCTGCACGCCCTTGGGCCGGCCCGTGGATCCGGAGGTGTAGATGACGTACGCCAGGTTCTCCGGGGCGACTCCCGCGTCGGGGGCGTGGACGGGCTCCGCTTCGAGGCCGCGGTCGTCCAGCAGCACCACGTGTGCGCCGTGCGCCGGCAGCGCTCCCTGGAGAGAAGTCTGGGTGACGAGCACCGGGACGCGGGTGTCCTCCAGCATGAAGGCCAGGCGATCCATGGGGTACGACGGATCCATGGGGACGTAGGCGCCGCCTGCCTTGAGGATGGCGAGCAGGCCCACCACCATGTCCAGCGAACGCTCCACGCACAGCCCGACGAGCGTCTCCGGCCCCACGCCGAAGGAGCGCAGGCGCCACGCGACCTGGTTGGCGCGCGCGTCCAGCTGCCGGTAGGTGAGGTGCTGCTCGCCGCAGGTGGCGGCGAGGGCGTCCGGCGTGAGGGCCACCCGCGCCTCGAAGCGCTGGTGCAGGGTGGGGCCTCGCGCGAAGCCCTCGCGCGGGGTGTTCCACTCCACCAGGTGCTGGTGGCGCTCGGCTTCGGTGAGCAGCGGCAGCTCCGCCACGCGCCGCTCCGGGTGGGCGGTGACGTCGCGCAGCAGCACCTCCAGGTGCCCCAGCAGCCGCTCCGCGGTGTCCGGCTCGAAGAGGTCGGCGTTGTACTCCAGTCCCAACTGCTGGCCCTGCTCACTGTCGGTGACGTAGAGGGTGAGGTCGAACTTGGCGGTGCGCCCCTCCACGGGCAGCGGGCGCATCGTCAGCCCCGGCAGGGCCCGCTCCAGCTCCAGGCCGTGCTGGTGGACCAGCATCACCTGGAACAGCGGCGTGCGGCTCAGGTCGCGCTCCGGCTGGAGCACCTCCACCAGTCGCTCGAAGGGCACGTCCTGATGGGAGAAGGCGCCCAGCACCGCCTCACGCGCCTGGGCGAGCAGCTCGCGGAACGAACGTTCGCCGTCGATGCGGGCACGCAGCACCAGCGTGTTGATGAAGAGGCCGATGAGCCCCTCCAGCTCCGGGCGCCCGCGGCCGGACACGGGCGTGCCCACGCCCAGGTCGTCCTGGCCAGAGTAGCGGAACAGCAGCGCCTGGAGCGCGGCCAGGTACGTGGTGAAGGGCGTGACGCCCTCGCGGCGGTGGAAGGCTCGCAGTGCGTCCGACAGGTCGCGCGGCAGCCGGCGGGTGGCCACCGCACCCTTCGATGTGACGAGCGCGGGACGCGGCCGATCCGTGGGCAGCTCCAGCGCCCGGGGCATCCCGTCCAGCTGCTGGCGCCACCAGCCGAGCTGCGCGTCGAGCACATCACCCTGGAGCCAGGAGCGCTGCCACACAGCGTAGTCCGCGTACTGCACCGGCAGCGGTGGAAGCGGTGAAGGTTCGTCGCGCAGGAAGGCGTCGTGGAGCACGGCCAGCTCGCGCAGGAGCACCTCCAGCGACCAGCCATCGGAGACGATGTGGTGCAGCGTCAGGAGCAGCACGTGGCGCCGGGGCTCCAGGCGCAGCAGCGTGACGCGCATCAAGGGGCCACGGGCGAGGTCGAAGGGCCGGTGCGCCTCTTCGACGGCGAGCCTGCGCGCCTCCTGCTCGCGCTCCGTCGCGGGCAGCGCCTCCAGGTCAATCACGGTGAGGGGCGCGGCGGCCTCCGCGTGCACGCGCTGCTCTCCGCCGTGCTCGCCCTGGAGGAACGTCGTGCGCAGCGGCTCGTGGCGCCGGATGAGCTCCTGGAAGCAACGCTCCAGCAGGCCCACGTCCAACTCTCCCTCCAGCTCCAGCGCGGCGGGGATGTTGTAGAGCGGGCTGCCGGGCTGCCACTGATCCAGGAACCACAGGCGCTGCTGGGAGAAGGACAGGGGCAGCGCGCCGTCGCGCGGCACGGGGCGAGGGGCCGGAGCGGAACCTTCCTCGGGAGTCCGTGCGTCCACCAGGACGGCGAGCTTCGCGACCGAGGGCGCGTCGAAGAAGGCGCGCAGGGGTAGCTCCACGCCGAAGGTCTCCTGCACGCGCGCCACCAGGCGCGTTGCGAGCAGGGAGTGGCCACCGAGCGCGAAGAAGTCGTCGTGCGGGCCCACGCGCTCCAGCCGCAGCACGCGTGCGAAGAGGCCGCACAGCAGCTGCTCCGTGCGGGTCCGTGGCGGGGCGGAGGTGCGCGTCGCCTCCAACGCGGTGGTGGGCGCGGGCAGTGCCCTCCGCTCCAGCTTGCCGTTGGCGGAGAGCGGCAGCGCGGCCATCACCACGAAGGCCGCGGGCACCATGTACTCGGGCAGCCGCTGCTGGAGGTGCTGGCGCAGCGTGGCCGTGTCGGCCTCTTGGCCCGGGCCGGGCACCACGTAGGCCACCAGACGCGGATCGCCCGGCACGTCCTCGCGCGCCACGACCACTGCCTCGCGCACGGCGGGGTGCAGGCCGAGGCAGGCTTCGATTTCGCCCAGCTCGATGCGGAAGCCACGCAGCTTCACCTGGAAGTCGGTGCGGCCCAGGTACTCGATGGCTCCGTCGGGCCGGTAGCGCGCCAGGTCTCCCGTCCGGTAGAGGCGCGCACCGGGCTGTGTGCCGACGGGGTCCGGCACGAAGCGCTCGGCGGTGAGGTCCGGCCGGTGGTGGTAGCCGCGCGCCAGGCCCAGGCCTCCAATGTAGAGCTCGCCCGGGATGCCCACGGGCACGGGGCGCAGTCCCGCGTCGAGGACGTGCAGACGCAGGTTCGTGATGGGTCGGCCAATGGGGACCGTGCGCGACGGGTCGCCGTGCTCGCATGTCCAGTGCGTGACGTCGACGGCAGCCTCCGTGGGGCCGTAGAGGTTGAACAGCCGCGCTGGCAGCCGCTCCAGGCAGCGCCGCGCGAGATCCGGGGGGAGGGCTTCGCCGCTGGAGAAGATGCGCTGGAGGGAAGCGCAGGATTCCAGTCCCGGCTGCTCCAGGAAGACCTGGAGCATGGACGGCACGAAGTGCAGCGTGGTGATGCGCTCCTCGGCGATGGTGCGCGCCAGGTAAGCAGCGTCCTGGTGGCCTCCGGGGCGAGCCATGACCAGCCGCGCGCCAGTCATCAGCGGCCAGAAGAACTCCCACACGGAGACGTCGAAGCCGAAGGGCGTCTTCTGCAGGACGGCGTCACCGGGTGTGAGCGAATAGGCGGACTGCATCCACGCCAGCCGGTTGTGGATCGCGGCGTGGGTGTTGAGCGCGCCCTTGGGCCGGCCGGTGGAGCCCGACGTGTAGATGATGTACGCGGCGCCCTCGGGCGCGATGGTTACGTGGGGCCGGTGCGTAGGCGCTCGCGTGACGATGTCCCAGTCCGAGTCCAGGCACACCACGCGCCCGGAGGTCGCGGGCAGTGAGGGCTTCAGACTCTTCTGGGTGAGGAGCACCGGGGCGGCGGCGTCTTCCAGCATGAAGGCCAGGCGCTCGGCCGGGTACGACGGATCCATCGGCACCCAGGCGCCGCCCGCCTTGAGGATGGCGAGCAGGCCCACCACCATCTCCAGAGAGCGCTCCACGCACACGGCCACCGGCACTTCCGGGCCCACGCCCAGCGAGCGCAGGTGGTGCGCGAGCTGGTTGGCGCGGGTGTCCAGATCCCGGTACGTGAGCCGCTGGCCTTCGAACACGACCGCCGGTGCGTCCGGCGTGCGGTCCACCTGTGCCTCCACGAGCTCGTGCAGCCTCGCTCCGGCCTGTGCCTGCGTGCCGGTGTCGTTCCACGCCACGAGCAGCGTCTGGCGCTCGGCGGGCGTGAGCAGCGGCAGCTCGGAGAGGGGCGCTTCCGGCCGCGCCACGATGCCGGTGAGCAGCTCCTGCAGGTGGCCGGCCATGCGGGCCACCGTGGCCGCGTCGTAGAGGTCGGTGTTGTATTCGAAGGAGAGGCCCAGCCCTTCGGGATGGTCGGTGAAGGCCAGCGACAGGTCGAAGCGCGCGGTGCGGCTCTCCACCTCCAGCGGGAGCAGGGTCAGGCCCGGCATCGCGCCGGTGAGCTCCAGCCCCTGCTGGTAGATGATCATCACCTGGAAGAGCGGCGAGCGGCTGGGGTCGCGCTTCGGCTGGAGCGCCTCCACCAGCTTCTCGAAGGGCACGTCCTGGTGCGCGAGCGCGCCGAGCGTGGACTCGCGCGCCTGGGCGAGCAGCTCCCGGAAGGAGAGCCCCGGCCGTGGCCGTGCGCGCAGGACCACGGTGTTGATGAAGAACCCGATGAGCCCTTCCAGCCCCTGCTGCTCACGGCCCTCCACGGGCGTGCCGAGCGCGAAGTCCTCCTGGCCAGAGTAGCGGTGCAGCAGCACCTGCGTGGCCGCCAGCAGCGTCACGAAGGGCGTGACGCCCTCGCGGCGGTGGAAGGCGCGCAGGGAATCGGAGAGGGCGCGCGGCAGCCGGGTCTCGCTCACGGCGCCGCGGTGGCCCTGGGTCGCGGGCCGGGGGCGATCCGTGGGCAGCTCCAGCGCCTGGGGCATCCCGTCCAACTGCTGGCGCCACCAGCCGAGCCGCGCGTCGAGCACGTCGCCCTGAAGCCAGGAGCGCTGCCACACGGCGTAGTCCGCGTACTGCACCGGCAGCGGTGGAAGCGGTGACGGCTGTCCCCGCTGGAAGGCGTCGTAGAGCGCGGCCACCTCGCGGAGCAGCACCTGGATGGAGCGATCATCCGAGACGATGTGGTGCATCACCCCGAGGAGCACGTGCTCCTGTTCCTCCAGCCGCAACAGCGTGAGCCGCAGGACCGGTCCCGCCGACAGGTCGAAGGGCCGCTGCGCCTCCGCGTCGGCGAGCCTGCGCGCCTCGGGCATCCGCTCGGCGGTGGGCAGGCTGCTCACGTCGATGACTTGAAGCGGAATGGACCGCGCCGGGTGGATGAGCTGGTGGGGCTCCTCCTCCGTGGAGTCGAAGGTGGTGCGCAGGGATTCGTGACGGCGGATCAGCTCGTCGAAGGCGGACTGGAGCGCGGGGAGGTGGAGGGCGCCGAGGAGCCGGAGCGCGGAGGGGACGTTGTAGAAGGCGCTCTGGGGCTGCCAGCGGTCGAGGAACCAGAGTCGCTGCTGGGCGAAGGAGAGAGGCGGGGGCGCGCCATCGCGAGGTGTGGGGCGCAGCGGAGGCGCGGAAGAAGAGAAGGAGGAGTCGCGAAGGGCGTCGAGGCGCTGGGCGAGGAGCGCGGGAGAAGAGGCCTCGAAGAGAGCGCGAAGGGGCAGCTCCAGGCCGAGGGCTTCGCGCACGTGGGCGACGAGGCGGGTGGCGAGGAGTGAGTGTCCACCGAGGGCGAAGAAGTCGTCGTCGATGCCGACGCGCTCCAGCCGCAGCAAGCGAGCGAAGAGGCCGCAGAGGAGTGCCTCGGTGCGCGTGCGGGGCGGGACGAAGGATGCGGCGAGAGAGGCGTCTGCGTCGGGGAGAGGAAGGGCCTTGCGGTCCACCTTGCCGTTGGAGCTGAGGGGCAGGGTGTCGAGGAGGACGAAGGCCGAAGGCACCATGTACTCGGGCAGGTGCGAGGCGAGCGACGCGCGGACTTCGGAGACGTCGAGAGGCAGGCCCGGGCGCGGGCAGAGGTACGCGACGAGACGCGCGTCACCGGGGGAGTCCTGGCGAACGAGGACGACGACGTCACGCACGGCGGGCAGCTGGCGCAGAGAGGCTTCGATTTCGCCCAACTCAATGCGGAAGCCGCGCAGCTTCACCTGGAAGTCGATGCGGCCCAGGAAGTCGAGGGAGCCGTCAGGCAGCCAGCGGACGCGGTCACCGGTGCGGTAGAGGCGCGCGCCGGGTGAGGAGGCGAAGGGGTCCGGAATGAAGGAGACGGCGGTGCGGGAAGCGTCGAAGAGGTAGCCGCGGCCGACACCCGTACCCGCGACGAAGAGCTCGCCCGGAATGCCGAGGGGGCAGGGCCGAAGGAGGGAGTCGAGGACGTAGAGGCGGGTGTTGCAGACAGGGCGGCCGATGGGGACAACGGAAGAGGCCGGAGGTGAGGAGAGGAAGGCGTGGGTGACGTCGTCGGAGCACTCGGTGGGGCCGTAGGCGTTGACGAGGGGAATGGCGGGCCACGCGAGAAGCCAGCGGCGAGCGGTTTCGGCGGGAAGGGCCTCTCCGGTGGGAAGCATGAAGCGCAGGCGAGAAAGCGCGGGACGTGCAGCGCCGCGAGAGTCCGTTTCCTCGAGCAGAGCATTCAGCAGGGAGGGGACGGACTCGACGATGGAGACGGCGTGGGCCTCCAGCGCATCAAGCAGTGAGCTAGGAGAGTGGGCAACGTCGTCGCCAAGCACCAGCGTCTGGCCACCGACGAGCAGGGCAACGAAGGACTGCCAGACGGAGATGTCGAAGCACTGAGAGGCCGTCTGGGCGACGACGTCCGTGGGCCCGAGGCCGAGAGCAAGCACCTTGGCATGCAGGTGGTTGAGCATGCCGCGCTGCTCGACCATGGCGCCCTTGGGAGTGCCGGTGGAGCCAGAGGTGAAGATGACGTAGGCGAGGTGCGAAGGAGACGCGCGAGGCGAGAGGCGCGAAGAGGGAACGTCCGCGTTCAGGGAAGCTTCAAGCGAAAGGACGCGCGGGCGAGAGTCCTCGGGCAACAGCGCGAGGGAGGACGCCAGCAGCGGCGCGAAGACATCGGCGACGAGGACGAAGGGAGCGCGGCTGAGGGAGAGAATCTGGGCGAGGCGCTGGGGCGGGTGGAGCGGGTCGAGGGGCAGCCAGGCAGCGCCGGCCTTGAGGACGCCGAGGTTGGAAGCGACGAAGTCGCAGCCACGAGGGGCCAACAGAGCGACGAGGGAATCGGGCTGGACGCCAGAGGCGACGAGGTGGTGTGCGAGGCGGTTGGAGCGAGCGTCGAGGGCGCGGTAGCTGAAGGAAGAAGACGCGTCGCGGACGGCGACGGCGTCGGGAGCGCGGTCGGCCTGGCCTTCGAAGAGCTGATGGAAGCAGGCGTCGAGCGGCACGTCGGCGTGGGTGCGGTTGAAGTCGAGGAGCACCTGACGCTGCTCGGCCTCGGGCATCAGCGGCAGTGAAGCCAGGGGCGCCTCGGGGCGCGCGATGGCGGCCTCCAGCACCGTGCGCAGGTGCTGGGTGAGGCGCGCGATGGTCGCCTCCTCGAACAGGTCGGTGCTGTACTCCATGTGACCGACGAGCCCGCCACGCTCCACCTCCACCAGCGACAGGGTGAGGTCGAACATCGACCGGCCCGCGGTGCTCTTGATGGCCTCCAGCGCCAGGCCTCCCAACTGGGGACGGCCCTGCGGCTTCTGGAGGATGAGCATCACCTGGAACAGCGGCGTGTAGCTGAGGCTGCGCCGGGGCTGGAGCTCCTCCACCAGCTTCTCGAAGGGCACGTCCTGGTTGTCGAACGCGCCCGTCGCGGCCTCGCGCACCCGGCCCAGCATCCCCAGGAAGGTGGGATCGCCGGACAGGTCCGTGCGCAGCACCAGCGTGTTGAGGAAGAAGCCGATGAGGCCCTCCAACTCGGCCTGGCTCCGGCCGGCGCTGGGCGTGCCCACGCAGACCTCGTCCTGCCCCGAGTACCGGTGCAGCACCGTCTGGAAGGCCGCGAGCAGCACCATGTAGAGCGTGGCGCCGCTGCGCCGGCCCAGCGACTTGAGCTGCTCCACCAGCGCGGCGGGCAGCTCCACGCGCAGCTCCGCCCCCTGGAACGTCTGCACGGCCGGACGCGGCAAGTCCGTGGGCAGCTCCAGCACCTGCGGCGCGCCGCTCAGCCGTGCCTTCCAGTAGTCCAGCTGACGCCGCAGGGCCTCGCCCTCGCGTCCCTGCTGCTGGCGCGCGAAGTCCGCGTATTGCAACGGCAGTGCTGGGAGCACTGGCGCGGTGCCGGCGACGAAGGCTTCGTAGAAGACGCCCACCTCGCGGATCAGCACTTCGATGGACCAGCCGTCGGAGACGATGTGGTGCATCGTCAGGAGCAGCACGTGCTCCTCCGGAGAGAGCCGCAGCAACCGGGTGCGCAGCAGCGGTCCGCGCGTCAGGTCGAACGGCCGTCGCGCCTCCTCCGCCATCCGCTTACGCGTCTGCTCCTCGCGCTGCTCCAGCGGCAGGCCCGTCAGGTCCTCCGGTGCCAGCACCAGCGTCAGTGACGGATCCGCCACCTGCACGGGCTGGCCGTCCTGTTCCATGAAGCGCGTCCGCAGCGATTCGTGGCGTTCCACGAGCGCGTTGAAGGCCCGCCCCATGGCGGTCACGTCCAGCGGCCCGCGCAGGCGGAACGCGGCCGGGAGGTTGAACAGCGTCGTCCCGGGCTCCATCCGGTCCAGGAACCACAGCCGCTGCTGGGCGAAGGACAGCGGCGACGGTTCGGACGCCGCGCGCGCGGGCCTCGGGGCTGGTGCAAGGTCCTTCGCCGGCGCACCGGAGGCCTGCTGCCGTTCGGCCATCTTGCGCAGCAGTTGCTCGCGCTTTTCGGGAGGAAGGTGGGCGATCCGGTTGCGAATGTCGCTCATGGTGCTCGGTCGGTGAAGAAGGTGGGGCGAAGAGGGGGGAGCGGCTCACTCCAGCTCGGACAGGAGGGACTCCAGCTCTTCCTCGCTCATGTTCTCGGTGCGGCTTTTGACGATGGCCACGGCCATGCCCGCGATAGTGGGCGTCTCGAAGAGCGTCCCCAGGCGCAGCTCCACCTGGAACGCCTGCCGGACGCGCGCCACGACCTGCGCGCCCACCAGCGAGTGTCCGCCGAGCTCGAAGAAGTCGTCGTGGATGCCGGGCTCCGCGACGCCGAGCAGCTCCGCCCAGATGGCGGCGATCCCCTGCTCGACGGAGTCTCGGGGCGCCACGAAAGCGGTCCGCACGCCGCGCCGGGAGTGCCCGGCTCCCGTGCTCGTGGCCGGCGCCGTGCCGGTGCGCTCGCGCCGCAGCCACATCGCCTGCCGCGCGGAGAGGTCCGTGGTGGACACCGCCCAGCGGCCCTCGGCTCGCGCGGACAACAGCCGCCGCAGGGCGTCCGAGCCCTCGGCGAGCGTCATGTCCGACGCGCCAGGCACTTCACCGTCCTGATGCCAGCCGTCCCAGTCCACGCTGAGCCATTGCGTCCCGCCCGCCCGAGCGCGCTCGCACGCCAGCGTGTCCATGAAGGCATTGGCCGCCGCGTAGGCGCTGAACCCCGGGCCGCCCAGCACGGTGGACAGCGAGGACTGCAACACCACGAAGTCCAGAGGCGGCCCACCGGCCAGCGCGGCAGTGAGCCACCGGGTGCCATGCACCTTGGCGGCGAGCTGCTCCTCACTCCGCTCGCGTTCCAGGTCCACCAGCGGCACCGACGTCCGCGCGCCAATGATGCCCGCGGAGTGCACCACGCCATGCAGGGCCCCGAAGCGCGCGCGCGCGCGGGCTACCACGGACTCCAGCTCCGCCCGCCGGGACACGTCCGCCGACAGCACCAGCACCTGCGCGCCACGGGCTTCCATCGCACGCAGGCGATGAATCTTCCGCGACACGTCATCCTCCTCGCCGTGCGCGCGCAGCCACGCGTCCCATTCCTCAGGAGAGGGGAAGGGCGAGCGGCCCACCAGCACAAGCCGCGCTCGCACCGCCGTCGCGAGGTACTCGGCCAGGCCCAGGCCGATCCGTCCCAGGCCTCCGGTCAGCAGGTACACGCCTGCTTCGCGCAGCGGCGCTGTGTCCGCGCTCACGGAGGGCAGCCGAGTCGCCTCGAAGTGCTCGGCGTAGCGGCGCGAGCCGCGCCAGGCCACCACGGGCTCCGCCGCGTCCATGCGAACCTCCGCCGCCAGCCGTTCCAGCAGGCCCGCCTGCTTCGCCGCGTCCTCGGGCAGGCGCACGTCGATGCAGCGCGTGCGCAGCCCCACGTGCTCCTGCGGGACCACCTTGCAGGGGCCCACCATGAGCGCGCGGGCGGGCACCAGCGGCTCGTCTCCCGTCACCTCCAATGCGCCACTCACCAGCACCGCGACGTCCACCGGCCCATTCACCGGCCGGGCCTGGATCGCCCGCAGCAGGGCGACGAGGCCGTGGAAGCCCCGCTCCAGCTCCGTGGCGAGCGCCGCGTCTGCATCCCCACCGATGGCGGGGCCCAGGCCCCATGCGTGCACCACGCGCAGGGGCGTGCCCACGGCCTCCAGCAGCGCGCGGTAGTGCGCGGGTTCTCCAGGCACGAGCTCGAAGGTGCGCGCGTCGCGTTGGGAGAATCCGGACGCGGGCACCACTCGCACCACCTCCGAGCCCCCCGCCTCCAGTCGCGCCGCCAGCTCCGCGCCGAAGCCGGTGGCGTCGACGAAGGCGAGCACACGCTCACCACTGACAGCCGAGGGAGCAGGTGGCGGCGTGGGCTTCCAGGCCGGCTGGTAGAACCACTCCGCCGCGTCGTCCCGCTTGCGGAGCGCCGTCCCGGCCGTCTGGGGATCCGCCGCCGCGTGCGTTCCCGCCACGGCCTCCAGCCAGTAATCCTCGCGCTGGAAGGGATAGGGCGGCAGCTCGACGCGGCGGTGCTCGCCCGGGCCCTGGAGCCGCTCCACGTCCAGTTCCGCGCCCGCCAACCACAGCCGCCCCGCGGCGTTCAGGAGCACCGCGGCGTCAGGCTGAGGATCCTGCGGCCGGCGCATCGAGGCGACAATCGTGCGCCCCGCCGCGTTCGTGGCCTGCCGCGCCAGCATCGTCAGCGCCTGCCCCGGACCCACCTCCAACAGCAGCCGGTCCGGCTCCTCGAGCAGCGTCGCCACGCCTTCCGAGAAGCGCACGGGCCGCCGCACCTGCTCCGCCCATGCGCGCGGATCCGTCGCCTCCGCGTCGGTGAGCCAGGTGCCGGTGAGGTTGGAGACGCAGGGGATGGAAGGAGGTGACAGGCGCACGCGGCGCAGCGCCTCTTCCAGGGGCCGCAGCATCGGCTCCAGCATCGCGGAGTGGCCGGCGTAGGTGCTGTGCAGCAGGCGGCACTCCACGCCGCGCGCCACCAGCTCCGCCTGGACCGCGTGCACGGCGTCGGGAGGCCCCGACACGACGCACAGCGAGGGCGCGTTGTGGGCGGCGATGCCCACCGGTCTTCCCGCCAGCAGCGGGCGCACCGCTGCTTCAGGGAGCGACACGGACAGCATGGACCCCGGGGGCAGCTGCTGGATGAGCCGGGCGCGCAGCGCCAACGTCGCCGTGGCGTCTTCCAGCGTGAAGATGCCCGCTACGCACGCCGCCGCGTACATGCCGACGCTGTGGCCGATGAGCGCCTGGGGCCGCACGCCCATGTCCATCCACCAGCGCGCCAGGGCGTACTCGATGGTGAAGAGCGCAGGATGGCCGAACGTCGTCTGCTCCAGCTTCCGGGTGGCCTCCGCGTGCTCCGACGCGGCCGGGAAGAGGATGCGCCGCAAGTCGGCGCCCAGGTGCGGGGCGAAGCGCTCGCAGCACGCGTCCACGTGCTCGCGGAAGCGGGGCTCCGCCGCGTACAGGCCGCGGCCCATGTCCACGTGGTGCGAGCCCTGACCGGGGAAGAGGAACGCCACCGAGCAACGCCCGTCCCCCGCGACCTCCGTGAGCAGCCGCGCGTCGCGTGCCGCCAGCGCCTCCCGGGCCTCGCGCGCGTCCTGGGACACCAGCACCCGCCGGTGCTCGAAGCGACGACGTCCCACCATCAGCGTGTGGGCGACGTCCGCCAGCGCAACCTCCGGGTGCTGCTCCAGGTGCGTGGCCAGCCGGTCCGTCATCTCCTCCAGCGCGGGCGCGGTCCGTGCGGACAGGGCCAGGAGCTGCCATGGACGCTGCGCGGGCGTGCGCGGCGCGGGCGTGGGTGCCTCCTCCAGCACCACATGCGCGTTGGTGCCTCCCATGCCGAAGGAGCTCACACCCGCGCGCCGGGACTTCGCGCCGGGCCACGGGCGCGAAGTGGTGTTGACGACGAAGGGACCGTCGTCGAAAGGGACGCGCGGGTTGGGATTCTGGAAGTGCAGGCTGGCGGGAAGCCGCCGGTGCTCCAGTGCCAGCGCCGTCTTGATGAGGCTCACCACGCCAGCCGCCGCGTCCATGTGGCCCAGGTTGCTCTTCACCGAGCCCAGGGCGATGGAGCCCCGAGGCAGCCCCTGGAACACCTGGTTGAGCGCGGCCACTTCAATGGGGTCTCCCAGTTGGGTGGCCGTCCCATGGGCCTCCACGTACTGGATGGAGTCGGGCTCCACGCACGCCACCGCGAGCGCCTCGGAGATGACCTGGGACTGTCCGTCCACGCTGGGCGCGGTGAAGCCCACCTTGTCCGCGCCGTCGTTGTTGATGGCCGAACCACGGATGACCGCGTGGATGCGGTCTCCCGCCTCGAGCGCGTCCGACAGCCGCTTGAGCGCCACCACCGCCACGCCCGAGCCGCCAATGGTGCCTTCGCCCCGAGCGTCGAAGGGACGGCAGCGTCCATCCGGAGAGAGGATGCCTCCGTCCCGATACGAGTAGCCGGCGCGCTGGGGCAGCGCCAGCGCGACACCGCCCGCGAGCGACAGATCCGACTCGCCGGACAGCAGGCTCTGGCAGGCCAGGTGCACCGCCACCAGTGACGTGGAGCACGCCGTCTGCACGGTGAGGCTCGGGCCGCGCAGGTCCAGGCGGTGGGAGACGCGCGTGGCGAGGAAGTCCTTCTCGTTGGCCACCATCAGCGAGAACAGGCCCTGCGAAGCCACCAGGTCCGGCCGGGTCAGCAGGTTCGCGATGAGGTAGGTGCTCCGGCCCTCGCCCGCGAAGACGGACGTGGCGCCACGCCCACGTGCGTCCCCATGGCCGGAGCGCTCCAGCGCCTCCCATGCGCACTCCAGGAAGAGGCGGTGCTGGGGATCCAGCAGCTCCGCCTCCCGGGGGCTGTAGCCGAAGAAGGCCGCGTCGAAGGCAGCCACGCCGTCCAGGACGAAGCCCTCGCGCACGTAGCCCGGCTGCTCGCTCACGGCGCGCGGCACTCCGGCCGCCTCCAGCTCCGCGTCGGAGAAGGACGTGCGCGGCTCCACGCCGTCGTCGATCAACCGCCAGAAGGATTCGGGATCGCGAGCGCCCGGAACACGCAGCGCCATGCCGACGATGGCGACGGCCTCGGACGGGGACGAAGGGTCCTGAGCCATCACGCGCTTCCCTTCTTGCGGCGGTTCAGTCGCTGCTCCCGTTGTTGATCCATGCGCTCCTTGCGGCCCTCGCCGCGCTCCTGGCTGGACTCCAGCCGCGAGCCTCCGCCGGACTGGGACAGGTGTTGGGCCAGGCCCGCGATGGTGGGGTACTGGAAGAGCACGGGCAGGGAGAGCCGCAGGTCCAGCGTCGTCTGGAGGCGCTCCTGCACGCGGACGATGAGCAGGGAGTTGCCGCCCACGTCGAAGAAGCGCTCGTGGCGTCCCACGCGCTTGAGGCCCAGCAGCTCGCACCAGAGCGCGGCCAGCGTGCGCTCCAGATCGCCCTGCGGCTCTACGTAACCCTGACCGCCGCCGACATGGGTCTCGTCGGGCGCGGGCAGCGCGCGCGTGTCCACCTTGCCGCTGGCGGTGAGGGGCAGCGCGTCCAGGAACACGAACGCAGTCGGCACCATGTACTCCGGCACGCGCTCGCGCAGGTACGTGCGCAGCGCCGCCGCATCATGCCCGGGCTCTCGCGAGACGACGTAGGAGACGAGGCGGTGGAGAGAGGGCGAGTCCTCGCGAAGGAGGGTGAAGGCGTCGAGGACGGAGGAGTGGTCGCGAAGGAGGGAGGAGACTTCGGAGGGCTCGATGCGGAAGCCGCGCAGCTTCACCTGGGAGTCGAGGCGGCCGAGGAACTCGAGACGGCCAGAGGGCAGCCAGCGGACGCGGTCACCGGTGCGGTAGAGGCGCTCACCCGGCTCGCGCGAGAACGGATGAGGAATGAACTTCTCAGCGGTGAGCGAGGGCTGGCCGAGGTAGCCGCGAGCAACGCCAGGGCCGGAGACGAAGAGCTCACCGGGGAGACCGACGGGGACGGGGCGCAGGAGTGAGTCGAGGACGAAGAGGCGGACGTTGGGGAACGGAGCGCCGATGGTGGGCTGGGAGGGAATGAGCTGCGACTCGATGGAGGCGCAGACAGTCACTTCAGTGGGGCCGTAGGCGTTGAGCAGGAGGCGCTGGGGGTGGGCCCAGCGGGAAGCGACGGAAGCCGGGAGAGCCTCACCCGCGGAGATGACGGTGCGCAGGGAGTCGAGACCCACGGGGTCGAGCTGCGCGAGGACGGAAGGGGTGAGGGTGACAGCGGAGATGGAGCGGTCGCGGAGCAGGGAGTGGAGAGGAGTCCCTGGGAGGAGCTGCTCGCGAGGGGCGAGGTGGAGGCAGGCGCCAGCGAGGAGGGAGGAGAAGACCTCGCAGACGCAGGCATCGAAGCCGATGGAGGCGAACTGGAGGACGCGGGAGGAGGCGTCGAAGCGGTGCTCGCGAACGGCTGCGAGGGCGGTGTTGGAGAGGCCGCGATGGGTGAGGAGGGTGCCCTTGGGCTTGCCGGTGGAGCCGGAGGTGTAGATGACGTAGGCGAGCGAGTCGGGCAGGGAGCGGGGAGGAGGAGCCTGCGTGGAGCGAGAGGCCACCTGACTCCAATCCGCGTCCACGCACACCAAAGCGCCGGCATGAGCGGGCAGCACGGACTTCAAGCGCTCCTGGGTGAGAACGACACGAGCGCCGGAGTCGGCGAGCATGAACGCGAGTCGGTCCGCGGGCAGGGTCGGATCCAGGGGCACCCAGGCGCCACCGGCCTTGAGGACGGCGAGCATCGAGACGACGAGATCGAAGGAGTGCTCAACGCAGAGCGCGACGCGAGTCTCGGGACCGACTCCGAGCGAGAGCAGATGCCAGGCGAGCTGGTTGGCGCGTGCGTCGAGTTGCTGGAACGAGAGGGTGTCCTCGCCGGAGGCGAGCGCGGGGGCCTCGGGCGAGCGGGCCACCTGGGCTTCGAAGAGCTGGTGAACGAGGCGCTCCTGGGGGAAGGCCACGTCGCTGGCGTTCCACTCCACCAGCACCTGATGACGCTCGTGTTCCGGAAGGAGCGACAGCGATGCGAGCGGGCGAACCGGCGCGGCGATGACCTCGGTGAGCAACGCGGACAGGTGATCCGCCATGCGCGCCACCGTGGCCTCGTCATGGAGGTCGGTGTTGTATTCGAACGACGCGCGGAGGCCTTCGTCGGTGTCGGTGAAGGAGACGGTCAGGTCGAACTTGGCGCCCTGTCCATCCAGGGGTACCGGGCGCGTGATGAGGCCGGGCAGTGCCTGCTCGACGTGCAGGTCCTGCTGGTAGGCCACCATCACCTGGAAGAGGGGTGAGCGGCTGAGGTCGCGCTCGGGCTGGAGCGCCTCCACGAGCTTCTCGAAGGGTACGTCCTGGTGCGCGAGCGCGCCCAAGGTGGACTCGCGCGCCTGGGCGAGCAGCTCCCGGAAGCTGATGCGTGGATCGAACCGGGCACGCAGCACCAGCGTGTTGACGAAGAATCCGACGAGCGCCTCCATCCCGGCATGCGTGCGGCCGGAGACGGGAGCGCCCACGGTGAAGTCGTCCTGGCCCGAGTAGTGATGCAGCAGCGCTTGCGTGGCCGCCAGCAGGGTCATGAACGGGGTGACGCCTTCAGCGCGGTGGAACGCGCGCAGCGCATCGGAGAGCGTGCGCGGCAGCACCCGGGTGAGGAGGGCACCGTTGAACGTTTGCAATGCCGGACGCGGACGGTCCGTGGGCAGTCGCAGCGCATGCGGCGCGCCGTGGAGTTGCTGGCGCCACCAGCCGAGCTGCGCGTCGAGCACGTCGCCCTGGATCCAGGAGCGCTGCCACACGGCGTAGTCCGCGTACTGCACCGGCAGCGGTGGAAGCGGTGAAGACTCGTCGCGGAGGAAGGCGTCGTAGAGCGCGGCCAGTTCACGCAGCACCACCTCCGAGGATCCGCCGTCGGAGATGATGTGATGCATCACCACCACCAGCACATGGTGTTCCACGTCGAGCCGCACCAGCGTGGTGCGCAGCAGCGGTCCATGCGCGAGGTCGAAGGGCCGCCGGGCCTCGTCACTGGCGATGCTGAGCGCTTCCGGTTCGCGCTGCTCGGAAGACAGCTCACTCAGATCCACCAGGGTGAGCGGAGACGTGATCACCGGGAGGATGAGCTGCACCGGGCCCTCGGGGCCGTCCTGGAACGTCGTCCGGAAAGATTCGTGACGACGGATCAGTTCGTCGAAGGCGAACTGGAGCGCGGGGAGGTGAAGGGGGCCGGTGAGCCGGAGCGCGGAGGGGATGTTGTAGAAGGCGCTTTGAGGCTGCCAGCGGTCGAGGAACCAGAGTCGCTGCTGGGCGAAGGAGAGAGGCGGAGGCGCGCCATCGCGGGGGGCTGGGCGAAGAGGAGGCGCGGAGGAAGAGAAGGAGGAGTCGCGAAGGGCGTCGAGGCGCTGGGCGAGGAGCGCGGGAGAAGAGGCCTCGAATAGAGCGCGAAGGGGCAGCTCCAGACCGAGGGCTTCGCGCACATGGGCGACGAGGCGGGTGGCGAGGAGTGAGTGGCCACCGAGAGCGAAGAAGTCGTCGTGAATGCCGACGCGCTCCAGCCGCAGCAGGCGAGCGAAGAGGCCGCAGAGAAGGGCCTCGGTGCGCGTGCGGGGCGGGACGAAGGAGGAGGCGCGGGAGGCGTCGGCGTCGGGGAGAGGAAGGGCCTTGCGGTCCACCTTGCCGTTGGCGCTGAGGGGCAGGGCGTCCAGCACCACGAAGGCGGCGGGCACCATGTACTCGGGAAGCCCCTGACTCAGGTGGAGCTTGAGGGCTTCCACTTCCAGCGAGGCATCTGCCTTGGGCGTGACGTACGCGACGAGACGCGCGTCGCCGGGGGAGTCCTGGCGAACGAGGACGACGACGTCACGCACGGCGGGCAGCTGGCGCAGAGAGGCTTCGATTTCACCCAACTCGATGCGGAAGCCGCGCAGCTTCACCTGGAAGTCGATGCGGCCCAGGAAGTCGAGAGAGCCGTCGGGCAGCCAGCGGACGCGGTCACCGGTGCGGTAGAGGCGCGCGCCGGGCGAGGAGGAGAAAGGGTCCGGAATGAAGGAGACGGCGGTGCGAGAGGAGTCGAAGAGGTAACCGCGGCCGACACCCGTGCCCGCGACGAAGAGCTCACCGGGGATGCCGAGGGGGCAGGGCCGAAGGAGGGAGTCGAGGACGTAGAGGCGGGTGTTGCAGACGGGGCGGCCGATGGGGACGACGGAGGAGGCGGGAGGTGTGGAGAGGAAGGCGTGGGTGACGTCGTCGGAGCACTCGGTGGGGCCGTAGGCGTTGACGAGGGGAATGGCGGGCCACGCGAGGAGCCAGCGGCGAGCGGTTTCGGCGGGAAGTGCCTCACCGGTGGGAAGCATGAACCGCAGGCGGGAGAGGGCGGGACGTGCGGGGCCGCGAGAGTCGGCCTCGTCGAGCAGAGCATTCAGCAGGGAGGGGACGGACTCGACGATGGAGACGGCGTGGGCCTCCAGCGCGTCGAGGAGGGCGGAAGGCGAGTGAGCGACGTCATCGCCAAGCACCAGCGTCTGGCCACCAACGAGCAGGGCGACGAAGGACTGCCAGACGGAGATGTCAAAGCACTGAGAGGCCGTCTGGGCGACGACGTCCGTGGGCCCGAGGTCGAGAGCAAGCACCTTGGCATGCAGGTGGTTGAGCATGCCGCGCTGCTCGACCATGGCGCCCTTGGGGGTGCCGGTGGAGCCAGAGGTGAAGATGACGTAGGCGAGGTGCGAAGGAGACGCGCGAGGAGCGAGGCGCGAAGAAGGAACGTCCGCGTTCAGGGAAGCTTCGAGCGAGAGGACGCGAGGACGTGCACCCTCAGGAAGCAGCGCGAGTGCGGAAGCCAGCAGCGGCGCGAAGACATCGGCGACGAGGACGAAGGGAGCGCGGCTGAGGGAGAGAATCTGTGCGAGGCGCAGGGGAGGGTGGAGCGGGTCGAGCGGCAGCCAGGCCGCACCGGCCTTGAGGACGCCAAGGTTGGAAGCGACGAAATCGCAGCCACGAGGAGCCAGCAGCGCGACGAGGGAGTCGGGCTGGACGCCAGAGCCGACGAGGTGGTGTGCGAGGCGGTTGGAGCGAGCGTCGAGGGCGCGATAGCTGAAGGAAGAAGACGCGTCGCGGACGGCGACGGCGTCGGGGGCGCGGTCGGCTTGAGCCTCGAAGAGCTGGTGGAAGCAGACGTCGAGAGGGACATCGGCGTCGGTACGGTTGAAGTCGAGGAGCACCTGACGCTGCTCGGCCTCGGGCATGAGGGGCAGCGAGGACAGCGACGCCTCAGGGCGAGCGACGGCGGCCTCCAGCACCGTGCGCAGATGCTGGGTGAGGCGCGCGATGGTCGCCTCCTCGAACAGATCGGTGCTGTACTCGAAGCGGCCGCGCAGGCCGTCGTCGGCCGCGGTCAGCACCAGCTCCAGGTCGAACTTGGAGGTGCCGTGATCCACGTCCAGCCGGTGCAGCTCCAGGCCCGCGTGGGCGGTCTCCGGCAAGCGGTTGTTCTGGAACGTGAACATCACCTGGAACAGCGGTGAGCGGCTCAGGTCGCGCCGGGGCTGGAGCGCCTCCACCAGCTTCTCGAAGGGCACATCCTGGTGCGCGTAGGCCCCAAGCGCCGCCGTGCGCACGCGCGTGAGCAGCTCCCGGAAGGAGATCGCGTCATCCAGACGCGTGCGCAGCACCAGCGTGTTGGCGAAGAAGCCAATCAACCCCTCCAACTCGACGCGGCTCCGGCTGGCGACGGGCATGCCGATGCAGAGGTCGTCCTGGCCCGAGTACCGGTGCAACACCACCTCGAACGCGGACAGCAGCACCATGAACGGGGTGACGCCTTCACGCCGGCTCAGCGCCTCGACCGCGCCGGACAGCTCGCGGGGCAGGTGGACGAACCAGCTCGCGCCCTGGAGGGACTGGACCGCGGGGCGCGGCTTGTCGGTGGGCAGCTCCAGGACGCGCGGAGCGTCCCCCAACTGCTGACGCCAGTACGCCAGCTGCGTCTCCAGAGCCTCGTCCCGCAGCCACTGCCGCTGCCACGCGGCGTGATCCGCGACCTGGATGGGCAGGTCGGAGAGCGGCGAGGGCTGGCCCCGGGTGAACGCCGCGTAGAGGGCCATCAGGTCCTCGACGAGCACGTTCATGGACCAGCCGTCGGAGACGATATGGTGCATGGTCAGCAGCAGCACATGCTCGCGTTCGGCCAGGCGCAGCAGCGTGACGCGCAGGAGGGGACCGCGCGTCAGGTCGAAGGGCCGGCGCGCCTCCGCGGTGGCCCGGTGCTGGATCTCCGCCTCGCGCTCCGCCAGGGAGCGTGCCGACACATCGATGACCGTGAAGTCGGGAGCCAGCGAGTCCGCGATGCGCTGCTCGGGTCCCTCCACGCCTTCGTGGAAGGTGGTGCGCAGGGACTCGTGGCGATAGGTGAGGGCGGAGAATCCGCGGCGCAGGGACTCCACGTCCAGCGCTCCGCTGACGCGCACGGCGGCCGGCACATTGTATGCGACGCTGCCCGGCTCCAACTGCTCCAGCAGCCAGAGGCGCTGCTGCGCGAACGACAACGCCAGGGACCCGGTGCGCTCCGCCGGTGAGAGCGGAGGCGACTGCCGGCCCTGCTTCGCCGCGCGCAACGCATCCACCTTCTCCGCGAGCGCCGCCAGGGTCGGGGCCTCGAAGAGGCTGCTCAGGGGCAGCTCCACCTGAAGCGCCTCGCGGATCCGCGAGACGGCCTGGGTGGCCAGCAGCGAGTGCCCGCCCAGTTCGAAGAAGTGGTCATACGCGCCCACGCGCTCCACGCGCAGGACGCGAGCCCACACGGAGGCCAACAGCTCCTCGGTGAAGGTGCGCGGCGCGACGGTGCCGGACTCCACCACGGCGGCCTCCGGCGCGGGCAGCGCCTTGCGGTCCACCTTGCCGTTGGGCGTGAGGGGCAGCGCGGCCAGGGTGACGAAGGCGGACGGCACCATGTAGCGGGGCAGGTGCCGCTGCACTGCTTCCTTGAGGACTGCCGCGTCCGGCACGTGGCCGGGCTGGGCCACGACGTAGGCCACCAGCCGCTTCTCGCCCTGAGCTTCCGAGCGCGCGTGGACGACGACGTCCCGCACGGACGCGTGAGCGCGGAGCACCGCCTCCACCTCGCCCAGTTCGATGCGGAAGCCGCGCACCTTCACCTGGTTGTCGATGCGGCCCAGGTACTCCAGGTCGCCGTCCGGCAGCTGCCGGACCAGGTCCCCGGTGCGGTAGAGCCGCGCGCCGGGCTCGCGTGAGAGCGGATGGGGGATGAACCGCTCCGCGGTGAGCTCCGGCCGGTGGAGATACCCACGGGCCTGCCCCGCGCCTCCCAGGTGCAGCTCGCCGGGGACGCCCAGGGGCACGGGGCGTCCGCGCGCATCCAGCACCCATGCGGAGGTGCCGGGCAGCGGGCGCCCGATGGTGGGCTCGCCGCGCGCGTCCTGGGGAACCCGCGTGAACGTGGAGTAGGTGGTGTCCTCCGTGGGGCCGTACAGGTTGAAGACGTGCTCCACGTGGCCCGTGCGGTACAGGTCCGCCACCAGCGAGCCCGGGAGCGCCTCGCCCGCCAGGTTCACCGTGCGCAGGGACGCGGGCAGTGCACCGGCCCGCACCAGCTCCGTCATGGCCGACGGCACCGTGTTGACGAGCGTCACCTCACCCGCCGCCGCGAGCCCCGCCAACGCCAGCGCGTTGTCCGCGAGGATGACGGTGCCTCCCCGTGCCAGCGGGGCGAACATCTCGAAGAAGGACAGGTCGAAGCAGAACGACGTCGCGGCCAGCACACCGGACAGCTGCTCGCGCGAGAACACCGACAGCGCCCAACGCAGGAAGGCCACCGCGCTGCGGTGCTCCAGCGCCACGCCCTTGGGCCGGCCGGTGGATCCGGACGTGTAGAGGACGTAGGCCAGGGAGTCTGGCCCGGTGCTCGCGGGCGCCAGCGGAGCCAGCGACGCGGGAACCTCCGCGCCTGTCTCCAACCGGACGACCCGCGCTCCGTGCGAGGGCAGCGTCGCCTCCAGCTTCGCCGTGGTGATCAGCACCGGCGCCTGGGAGTCCTCCAGCATGAACGCCAGCCGCTCGGCGGGGTAGGCCGGATCCAACGGGACGTAGGCTCCGCCCGCGCGCATCACGCCCAGTAGGGCGATGACGAGCTCTGGCGTGCGCTCCAGGCACACGGCGACGCGCGTCTCCGGGCCCGCGCCAAGCTCACGCAGCGTGTGCGCCAGTTGGCGCGTGCGCGACTCCAGCTCGCCGTAGGTGAGCCGCCGCGACTCGTGCACCAGCGCCACCGCGTCCGGCGTGCGCGCGGCCTGTGCCTCCACCAGGTGATGGACACAGGTCTCCCCCGGAAGCTCGGCGTGCGTCCCGCTCCACGCGCGCAGTTGCTGCCACTCGCGCTCGGGCAGCAGCTCCGCCCGGTCGTAGCGGCTCTGAGGCGCCTTCGACATGGCGCCGAGCACGCTCAGGTAATGCGCCTTGATGGACTCCACCTGCTCGGCGCCCAGGCCGTTGCAGTCCAGGGCGATGTGCAGCTCGGTGCTGGCCGTGTTGACGTTGAAGTAGGCCGTCCAGGCGAAGTACGTCTGGTCGGTGGCCATCATGTCCAGGACCTCCAGCCCGCGCAGCTCGCGCAGCCGGTCCAGGATGTGGAACTGGGTGAAGTTGAAGGCCGTGTCGAAGAGCGGCTGCCCGCCTCCGAAGGTCTTCTGCAGCTCCGCCAGCGGGAAGCGCCGGTGCGGCAGCCGGGCGCGCTCCGCCTCGAAGGCATCGCGCGTCAGGTCCAGCCACGACCCGCCCGCCACGTCCATGCACAGCGGCAGAGTGTTGAGGAAGATGCCCAGCACCTGATCGCCGCCGGGCACCTCCGGGCGTCCGTTGGCGATGATGCCCGTCACCACCTGGTCCTTCCCGGTCAGCAGCGCCACGACGCGCGCGTGAGCGGCGACGAGGACGCTCTTGAGCGGGAGGGTCGTCTCGGTGGCGATCTGCTTGAGGCCGGTGAGCACCTCGTCGGCCACCGGGAAGATGATCCGCAGGTGCTGTCCGGCCGGCTCTCCTTCGGCCAGCGGCCAGGGCATGAGCGGAGCGCGCTCCAGTCGAGACAGCTCCCGGGCCCAGAAGTTCTTCGACGCCTCGGAGGCCAGCGCCGCCCGCTCCAGGGCGATGAAGTCCCGGTAGGTGGTGGCCGGAGGAGGCTCCACCGGCGTCGGGCCGTCCAGCGATGCCACGTAGAGCCGCAGCAGCTCCGACCACAGCGAGGCCACGCTCCAGCCGTCCAGGAAGGGCTCGGACAGGGTGATGCGGAAATCGTCGTCGGTGAGGCGGTGGACGTTGATCCGGATGAGCGGCGGCGCGCGCCAGGTGAAGCCCAGACGGCGCTCGGCCTGGCTCCAGGCCTTGAAGTCCTGCCGCTGCTCCTTCTCCGGGCGATCCCGCCAGTCGAACACCGCGAGCGGCGCCTGCGCGTGCGTGTACACCAGCTGCAACGGCTCGCTGAAGGAGACGTCGAAGGCCGAGCGCAGCATGGGGTGGCGCCGCGCCATTTGTTCGAGCGCCCGTCGCAGCGCGTCCTCGTCGAAGCGCACCCGGACGTGGAAGCTGGTGAGGTAGACCTCGTAGCCCTGGCGCAGCTCCGCGTGGAAGACGAAGCCCGCTTGCAACCGCGACAGCGGATAGGCGTCCGAAAGGCCTGCGGGCAGCGCCGCGAGGTCCGCGTCGGACACCAGCGAGAAGGGCTCGGTGCGCACGGCGGTCTCACCCGAGCGGCGCAGCGCCTGGGCCAGCGCGCCCACCGTCTGGTGGTCGAACATCTCCGCCACGCTGAGCGTGAGCCCCCGCTCGCGAGCTCGCGCTACCACGCGCAGGCTGCGGATGGAGTCGCCTCCCAGCTCGAAGAAGTTGTCGTCCACGCCCACCTGATCCACGCCCAGCGCCTCGCTCCACACCTGGCACAGCAGCCGCTCCAGGTCGTTGGTGGGCGCCACGTAGCCCTCGCTCAGCGACGGGCGCAGGCGCTCCGGGGCGGGCAGCGCCCGGCGGTTCACCTTGCCGTTGGCGGTGAGCGGGAGGGTGTCCAGGAAGACGAAGGCGGCGGGCACCATGTGCTCGGGCAGCCGCTCGCGCAGGAAGGCGCGCAGCTCGCCCACGGTGGGTGCTTGCGCGTCCGGGCGCGCCACCACGTAGGCCACCAGTTGCTTCTCGCCAGCGGCGTCCTCGCGCGGCACGACCACCACTTCGCGCAGCTCGGGGTGCCGGGCGATCGCGCTCTCCATCTCACCCAGCTCGATGCGGAAGCCGCGCACCTTCACCTGATCATCCAGGCGGCCCAGGTACTCCACGTCGCCGTCTGGCAGTCCGCGGGCCAGGTCTCCGCTGCGGTAGAGGCGGGCGCCTGTCCCCGGGCGGAAGGGGTCGTCCAGGAAGCGCTGCTGATTGAGTTCAGGCCGCTGGAGGTAGCCGCGCGCGACGCCCGCGCCGCCGACATACAACTCACCGGGCACGCCCACCGGCACCGGCTGCTGGTGCTTGTCCAACAGCAACAGGGACAGGTCCTGGATGGGCGCGCCAATCACGCTGCCCGGCGCCTCGTCCACGTCACGCGCGCGCAGGGGCCGGTAGGTGACATGCACCGTCGTTTCGGTGATGCCGTACATGTTGACCAGCCGGGGCCGCGCGTCCCCGTGACGCTCGAACCAGGGGCGCAGGCTGCCCAGCGGCAGGGCCTCGCCGCCGAAGATGACGTGGCGCAGGGCCAGGGCGTCGGCCGGCGCCGTCAGGTCCTCCTGGATGAGCGAACGGAAGGCGGACGGCGTCTGGTTGAGAATGGTGACCTGCTCGGCGCGCAGCAGCGCGTGGAAGGCCTCCGGGGAACGGCTCACCCGGTACGGCACCACCACCAGCCGGCCGCCGTACAGCAGCGCGCCCCACAGTTCCCACACGGAGAAGTCGAACGCGATGGAGTGGAACAGCGTCCAGACGTCGGAGCTGTCGAAGCGGAAGTCGTCCCAGGTGGCGTCGAAGAGCCGCGTGACGTTGGCGTGCGTCACCTGCACGCCCTTGGGGCGCCCCGTGGAGCCCGATGTGTAGATGACGTACGCGAGCAGATCGCCCGACACCGCGACGTCAGGCCGCGAGCGCGGCGCGTCGGCGAGGCCCGGCGACTCCTCATCCAGTGCGACCACGTGGACCGCCACGTCACCCAGGGAGTCCGCCAGCCGGCGCTGCGTGAGCAGCACGCGAGCCTGACTGTCCTCCAGCATGAATCGGGCCCGCTCGGCGGGGTAGGCCGTGTCGATGGGCACGTACGCCGCCCCCGCCTTCAGGATGGCGAGCACGGCCACCACCATGTCCAGCGAACGCTCCAGGTACAGCCCCACCAGGTCGCCCGGCACGATGCCCTGGTGCACCAGGTGGTGGGCCACCTGATTGGCGCGAGCGTCCAGCTCCGCGTAGGTCCACGAGCGCTCCTCGAGCGTCACCGCCACGGCGTCCGGCCGCTCCGCCGCGCGCGCCTCGAAGCGCTGATGCAGGCAGACCTCGCCCCGGGGCTCCACACGGAGTGAGCGTGGAGGACGCGTGAGCGCCTCGCGCTCCTCCGCCGACAGCAGGGGCAGCCGGGAGATGGGCCGCGAGGGATCCGCCGCGATGCCCTCCAGCAGCCGCTCCAGGTGCCCGGCCATGCGGACCACGGTGGCCGCGTCCAGCAGGTCCACGTTGTAGCGGAGCGAACCCGCGAGCGTGCCCTCCACCTCGGCGAACGTCAGCGTGAGGTCGAAGGGGGCGACGTGCCGCGCGAGCGCGAGTGACTCCACCTCCAGCTCACCCAGGCGCATCCGCAGCCCGCTCTCATCCAGAGCGAAGCCGCTCAGGTCCTCTTGTCCAGGCAGCGACGCGCGCTGCAACACCAGCTCCACCTGGGCGAGCGGAGGCCGGCTGGGATCGCGCCGCACGCGCAGCCGGTCCACCAACGTCGTGAAGGGCAGCTCCTGGTGGGCCAGCGCGTCCACCACCACGCCTCGCGCGCGCTCCAGCAGCTCCTGGAAGGACGGCTCGCCGCTCAGGTCTCCGCGCAGCACCACCTGGTTGACCAGGTAGCCCACCACGCTCGCCAGCTGAGGCCGGGGGCGGCCGTTGACGGGAGAGCCCACCCAGACGTCCTCCTGCCCGGTGTAGCGATGCAGGAGCGTCTGGAACGAGGCGAGCAGCAGCGTGAAGAGCGTGACGCCGCGCTCGCGGGCCAGCGTGAAGAGCCGCTGGGCCAGCGGCGCCGGAAGCCGGAAGGCATGCGCCGCGCCCGCGTAGGTCTGCACCGGCGGACGCGCGCGGAAGCGGGGCAGCTCCAGCGGCGTGGGCTCACCGGCAAGCCGCTCCCGCCAGTGCTCCCACAGCCGCTCGCCGTCGCGCGCGAGGACTTCGCGCTGCTGACGCTCGACGCCGGGCATGTCCAAGCGCACCGGAGGCAGGGCCGGCGGCTGGTGACGGAGCTCGCCCTCGTACAGCGCGCCCAGGTCGTGGAGCAGCACCGCCATGGACACCAGGTCCACGATGATGTGATGGACGCCCAGGATGAGCACGTGCTCGCCCGCGGGACGCGCCAGGACGTGCACGCGCATCAACGGCCCGGAGGCGAGGTCGAAGGGCCGGGCCGCCTCTTCGCCCAGGAACTGCTCCAGCCGCGCTGCGTCCCACGCGGTGGCGTCCTCGTGGACGAAGTGGACCGGGGCGTGGGGCAGGATGCGCTGGACGGGCTGGCCCTCCACGCGGACGAAGAGGGTGCGCAGGCTGGCGTGACGGTCCACCAGTGCCTGGAAGGCGCGCTGCAACGCGAGCACGTCCAGCGCGGAGCGGATCCGCAAGGCCTGCGTGACGTTGTACTCGGTGGTGTGCGGGGAGAGCTGGTGCTGGAACCAGAGCCCCCACTGGCCGGGGGTGAGCGCGTAGTCCCCGGGCGCCACCGTCGTCGTCTCGGAGGCGGGCACGTGCTCCGCGGCGTCGAGCGCCTGCACGAGGAAGCCCGCGAGCTCCTCCGGCGTGGGGCCGCTCAACACGCGCTGGAGCGGGAGCGTCACGCCCAGGTGCTGCTCGACGGCGTGGCCCAGCTCCACGATGCCCAGCGAGTCCAGTCCCAGCTGGCTCACCCGGACCGCCGGCTCCACGGCCGACACCGGGGCGCGCAGGGCCCGCGCCAGCTCGCGCCGCACCCAATCGAGCAGGGCCTGCTGCCGCTCGGCGACGGGCATGGCCCGCAGCGTGGCCACGTCCGGCCCAGGCCCGGCGTCGGGGCTCGCGTCCTCAGCGGAGGCGCGCGTCAGCACGGAGCGGCCCACCACCCGGATCTGGCCCTCGCCCAGCCACTGCCGGCACGTGCTGCGCATCAGCTTGCCACTGGAGGTCTTGGGCACCGCGCCGTGGGGCACCAGCACCACGGTGTCGAGCCGCAGCTCGTGTTCCTGCTCCATGGCCGCGCGCACCGCGGCGGCCACCTCCTCCACGTCCACCGTCTCGTCGCCCACCTCGACGACCATCACCACCCGCTCGCCCTCCGACGCGTCCTCGGAGAAGGCCGCGTTGCAGCCCGGCCGGATCGCCGGGTGGCTGCGCTCGGCCGTCAGCTCCAGGTCCTGGGGGTAGTGGTTGCGGCCGCGGACGATGATCAGGTCCTTGCGGCGGCCGGTGATGAAGACCTCGCCGTCCCGCATGAAGCCCATGTCGCCCGTGCGCAGGAAGGGGCCCGTGCCATCCGCCAGACGGGCACGGAAGATCTCCTCGGACAGCTCGGGCCGGTTCCAGTAGCCGGCGGCCACGCTGGGGCCGGACACCCAGAGCTCGCCCACCTCGCCGGGGGCCCGGAGCTGGCACGTCCGTGGCTCCACCACCAGGATGTCGTGGTCGGGCAGAACCCTCCCGCTGCCCACCAGCACGCGGGCTTCCGGCGCGTCCGCGCTCGTGGGCACGGGCCGGTGGCCCTCCATGCTGGAGGCGACCACCGGGAGCAGCACGGGGGGCGCGGTCGTCACGCCGCCGGTGAGGGCGAGCGTCGCCTCCGCCAGGCCGTAGCCCGGCATGAAGGTCTCCATGCGGAAACCCTGGGGCGCGAAGGTCCGCGCGAAGCGCTCCAGCGTGTCCGGGCGGATGGGCTCCGCGCCGTTCATGGCGCCGCGCCAGTGGCTCAGGTCCAGCGTGGCCCGCTCCTCAGGCGTCGTCTTGCGCACGCACAGGTCGAACGCGAAGTTGGGGCCACCGGACACCTGGGCGCGAAGCCGCGACATCGCCTCCAGCCACCGCAGGGGCTTGCGGAGGAAGGACAGCGGCGACATGAGCGTCACCGGGTTGCCCGCGTACAGCGGGTTGAGGATGCCGGAGATGAGGCCCATGTCGTGGTACGGCGGCAGCCACATCACCCACCGGTCGTCTTGCCGCAGGTCCAGGCCCAGCGTGATGATCCGCATGTTGGCCACGAGGTTGCCGTGGCCGACCATCACGCCCTTGGGCATGCCGGTGGAGCCGGACGTGTACTGGAGGAACGCCAGCGACTCCGCCTTCAGCTCCGGGCGCCGCCAGCCGTCCTCCAGCCCCTCGGGCAGCGCGTCGGTGGCGATCCACTCCAGGTCCCGCAGCTCCGGGGCCAGCTCGAAGATGTACTCCGCCAGCTCCAGGATGAAGGACGTGGTGAGCACCACCGTCGCCTGGGCGTCGCGGATGATGGCGCGCAGGCGCGGCAGCGTGCGCTCCAGCCGCGCCGGATCCGGCGGATACGCGGGCACCGCCACGGCGCCGCCCAGGACGCAGCCGAAGAACCCCGCGATGTATTCAGTGCCCGGCGGGTAGAGCAGCATCACCCGCTGTCCCGCGTGCCGCTCCGCCAGCCGCGCGCCAATGCGCCGCGCCCGTGTGAAGAGCCCCGCGTGCGTCAGCTCGGACTGCTCCCCCGGCTCGTCCTCCAGGAACGTGTAGACGGGGAAGTCCGCGCGCGTCTCCACCCGGAGCGCGAGGAGGTCCATCAGCGTGTCGGCCTTGGGATGAATGACTCGATCGTTCATGGCTCGGGGCGGGGCGGCGCGCGATGCGTGGAAGAAACGGAGGGGAGGGAAGCGTGGGGTGAAACCCGGGCGGCGATGCTCTTGGCCACCCGCGGCGACAGGGCGACCACCGTCAGCGTCGTGTTCACCGCGCCCTCGGAGGGCAGGGTGGGCAGCGCCACGTCCACGGCTTCAATCCCAGGCATCTCCAACGGCCGGGGAGGAGGGTGGGGCGCATGCGAAGGGCTCACGCCGCCGAAGCGGGCGCCGCCGCGACGGTCTTGCCCAGCTCCAGCTTGATGACCCGGTGCGCGAGGTGGAAGTAGCGGTCGTCGTGCGTGATGACGAGCACGCCCTTGCCCCGCGCGGCCAGCTCCGGAAGCAGCCGGCGGTAGAAGACCTCGCGGAACTCGGGGTCCTGGTCCGCCGCCCATTCATCGAACAGGTAGAACGGCTTGTCCTCCAGGAGCGCGACGACCATCGCCAGGCGCTTGCGCTGGCCGGTGGACAGGCTCGTCGTGGAGAACCGCCCGTTGACGACCTGGAGCTTCGTGTCCAGCTCGAACAGCCGCAGGTACTCCTGCACGCGTCCCTGGAGCGGGGCGAGGTCCACGCCGCGCAGGTTCTCGAAGAGGTGGAAGTCGGTGAAGATGGCGGAGAACGTGTTGCGGTACGCGTCCCGGTTCTGGTCCGTCACCGGGACCCCGTTCCAGAGCAGCTGCCCGGACCTGGGCGTGTAGAGCCCGGTGAGCAGCCTGGCCATCGTCGTCTTGCCGCTGCCGTTGCCACCCACCACGAACACCAGCTCCCCGGAGCGCAGCGCCAGGTCGATGGGGCCCACGCGGAAGGCGGCCTCCTCGCCCGCGTCGCTGAACGCGTACGTCGCCGACTCGACGACCACCTCCTGCCGCCCGTCGGCGGGCAGGGCCAGCGCGGCAGGGGCGGAGGGCTCCTCGGTGAGCGACTCGGTGAGCGAAAGCTCCAGCTGCTGGAGCTTGTCAAGCGCGATGCTCACCTGGGGCCAGCGGCCCACGTCCTCCAGCAGCCCTCGGAACGGCCCCCACATGTACATCAGCGACAGCACGTAGCCGCGCGTGGCGTCGGTGTCGTGCGCGCTGAGGGCGAAGACGCCGAAGAGCATCACGCCCAGCACCAGCCAGGTGAAGAAGTGCACGAAGCTGCCCATCAGCGCGACGCTGATGGCCGCGTGCATGCCCTTGAGCCGGGTGCGCTCCACGGCGGGCGCGTAGTCCTCCTCCATGAACGCCCGCCGGCGCGGCTCGTGGAGCTTGAGCTCCTTGATGCCGTCCAGCACCTGCTGCTGCTCGCGGAACAGGTCGTCCTGGGTGTCGCGCTCCTCGCGCCACAGGGGGACCATCTTGCGGGTCGCGAAGTAATAGAAGACCACCAGCAGCGTCATGGCGGGCAGGACCAGCATCATCCCGCGGGGCGACAACCACGCCATGTACCCCAGGCAGCCGAGCACGATGGTGGTGCAGACGATGAGCCCGGGGATCTTCGAGGCGATGTTGACGATGGCCTGCACATCCTGGGAGAGCGCCGCGAGCACGGGCCCCTTGCCAATGAGCTCCAGGCGCCGGTAGGGCGCGACGAGGATGCTGCGGCCCAGCTTGAGGCGCAGCTCCGCGGTGATGGAGCGCGACACCTTCGCCAGCAGCAGCTCCGGCACGGTGTTGCCCACCAGCACGCCCACGCTCAGGGCGATGAAGCCCACGAGCAGGGTCTTCAGGGTGGACTGGTCCGTGCCCAGCGCATGGCTGATCAGCGCGAGCAGGGCGCTGTTGCAAAGGCCGGAGAAGATGCCCGTGACCGCGATGACGATCATCGAGGTCCGGGAGCGATGCAGCAGGAGCGACAGCAGGGAGAACATGAAGGGCCTCTGCGGCGTGTCACTGACCCAGATGCAGCGGAAGGATCCTTCCCCTCCGCACGCGATGGGACGTCAGCGGGTGAGCTCCCAGAAGAAGTCGTTCACGGCGACGTGTTCGTCACGCGCGACGGCGACGTCGTAGACCCACTTGCCGACCGCCAGGTCCAGCACGCCGAGTCCGAAGGGCGAGAAGATGATGGGCTTTGCGCGGTCCACCTGGCAGCGGCCCAGGATGAGCTGCGCGAGCGTGCCCGTCACGAACCCCCGTCCGCCGCTCAGCTGCTCCGCGAGGTGGGGCGACGTGTTGGCCTTCATGACGTGCTCGACGTCGTCGACGATGTTGTGCGAGGCCAGGAGCAGCTCGGGGGCCAGGTCCCGCAGGGAGATGTTGAGGACGATGGGGTTGTGCGCCAGCAGGGCCGGGTCACGGATGTAGGGCGCCCCTGCGACCGTCGCCAGGACGAGCAGGTCGCTGGAGCGCACCACGGTCTCCAGCTCCTTCTCGCAGCGGATGACGCCATGGCGCGCCGGCCGGCACGACTCCCGGGCGAAGCGCTCGGCCTCCGAGGGGACCAGGTCGTGCAGGAGGACTTCATCCACCTCCCAGCCCAGCTCCATGAGGAACGTGTAGATGTAGCGGGCGATGAGGCCGTTGCCCACGATGCCCAGCCTGCGCACCTGGCGCTTCCGGCCGTTGAGCCACTCCGCCGCCAGCACCGCGGAGCCCGCGGTCCGCGCCGCGGAGATGATGGAGCTCTCCAGGCACGCGAAGGGGTAGCCCGTCTCGTAGTCGTTGAGCAGGAGCACCGCGGAGGCGCGAGGGAAGCCCTTCGCGACGTTGTCCGGGTAGCTGGCGATCCACTTGATGCCGGACACGTTGGTGGTGCCGCCCAGGTAGGCCGGCAGCGCGATGATCCGGTCGCGAGGCCTCTCCGGGAAGCGCAGGAAGTAGCTGTCCGGGTTGACGCTCTGCTTCTCCTCGTGGGCGAGGTAGGCGTCCCGCACGCGGTCCACGCACTCCTGGGTCGCGCCCTGGATGATGGAGTGGATCGTCTTTCCGGTGATGACGTTGAAGGGGAAGGTCATGGGGTGTTCGAGGGCTCGTGGACTCGAGCAGGGGCGCGGCGGCTCAGGAGAAGCGCGCGGTCCAGGAGGGGGAGAAGATGGTGTCCAGGTAGGCCGTCCCGCGGTCGGCGCACATGAACAGGACGGTGGGAGGCGCAGGCAGCTCGCGGAAGCGGGGCAGGTAGCGTTTGACGGCCGCGAAGCACGAACCCGAGGACCCGCCCACCAGCAGGTTGTGTTGCAGGAGCAGCTCCCGGCAGCACTGCACCGTTTCGTATTCCGGCACCAACACCACGTCATCGATGAGCGCGTGGTTGACCAGCTCAGGCCGCACGCTGGCGCCGATGCCGGGGATGAACCGCTTGCCGGCCGCCCCGCCAAAGATGACGGAGCCCTGCGCGTCCACGGCGACCACGCGGATGGAGGGGAACACCTCCTTGAGCCGGCGGGACACGCCCGCGATGGTGCCGCCCGTGCTCACCCCGACGAAGACGTAGTCGAGCCGCTGGAACGTCCGGCGGATCTCCTCGCCCGTGAGCCAGTAGTGCGCCTCGACGACGTCAGGGTTGCCGTACTGGTTGGGCCAGAAGGCGCCCTGGATGGTGCCGCAGAGCTCCCGCACCTTGTTCAGGCGGGTCTTCAGGTAGCCGCCCATGTCGTCGCGCTCGGTGACCTTCACCACCTGCTCGCACGTGCGCTCCAGGAAGGACTCGTAACCGGGCGTGATGTTCGGATCGATGACCGGGATGAACTTCAGCCCCAGCAGCTTCGAGTACGTGGCCAGGGCCGACGCGAAGTTGCCGGAGGACGACTCCACGATGGTGGAGCCCTCGTGCAGCTCCCCTCGTTCGGCGGCGCGCTTGAGGACCCACAGCGCCGGCCGATCCTTGAGGCTGCCCACGGGATTCTGGCCTTCCAGCTTTGCGTGGAGATCCAGTCCCTCCCACGACAGCCGCACAGTGGGTGTTTCCTTCAGGACGAGCTGCAGGGCCGCAATTCGTTCGATAAGGGGGGTGTGTAGCACGGTGAGTGCTAGCGATAGTCCCTCAATGCTTGCAAGTCAACAATCGTTGGGAATCCGTGACAGAGTAGCATTTCATGTCACAAGGCCGGGCTGAAGCTGACGAGGACGTCACTCGTCCCGAGGCTCCACCTCGGAGATCCGCCCGGCTTCATCGAAGCGGACAGCCCAGCGGAGCGTCTGGTCCTTTCCGTGGATGGCGCGGTAGGTCCGCGACAGATGATCCGCGGAGTCCTCCAGGAGGATCAGGCGGCTCATCGGAGGCAGACCGCCGAGCGCGATGGGCAGCCACTCGTTCAGGTCCGCGAGCGAGTCCTTCGCGGTGCCGGTGAAGTGGCGGGCGTCCGCGTTGCCCGCGAGCAGTGCGGGCAGCAGGGCCTTCAAGGCCACCGTCCGCTCGGGAGCGGCGTCGGTGATGCCGGGCTCGTTCAGGAAGGGAGGAGGGGACAGGAAGAGCTTGGCCACGCCGTGCGCGAGCGAGGGACTCAGACGCCGCTGGTTGGTGAGCACCACCACGGCCAGTTTGTCGGCTGGGTAGATGACGGTGTCGGAGAGCGCGGGCCCGCCGCTGTGAGCGACCTCGTGGCGTCCCCGGTACTGGCCCACGGTCCATCCCACCGCGAAGCTGCTGGGCTTGCCGTCATTGAGCGTGGGCGGCGTCCACATGGCGGAGCGAAGGTCCGCGTTCAGGAGCTTGTCGCCCATGAGCGCGGCCGCGAACCGGGACATGTCCGTCACGGAGGAGAACAGGCCGCCGGCTGACAGCGTGTAGCGCGGATACATGAACCAGTATTGCTGCTGATGGCCCGTGCGCCATTGATAGGTCGCCGCGCGTTCCGTGACGACGTCGCTGGTCAGGACGACATGTGCCTCGGTGAGGGTGGCATGGTCGAAGCCGCTGTTCGTCATGCCCAGGGGAGTGAAGATGCGGTCGCGCAGGAGCTGCTCGTAGGGGGCGCCGCCGGCCTTCTCCAGGACATGGGTGAGGAGGACGAAGTCATCCGACCCGTAGGCGTTCTTCTCGCCCGGGGCTGAAGCAAGTGGGGCCTTCTTGGCCGCATCGATCGCGACCGTGACGCTGGCGTTGTCCGCGTCCACGGGGCCAGGCCGAAGGCCAGACGTGTGACTGGCAAGGTGGAGCAGGGTGATGTCCTTCCAGGCGGGAGGACAGTCGGGGATGTATTGGCAGACGCGGGCATCGAGCTTGAGCTTGCCCTGGCCCACGAAGTCCATCAGCAACACCGCCGTGAACATCTTGGTACCGGAGGCAATCTGGAACGCCGTGCGGGTGCTCGCGGGGGCCTTCCATTCCAGGTTCGCCGTGCCGTAGGCCGCGAGCTTGATGACCTTGCCATCACGGACCACCGCGACGGCGGCGCCAGGGATGTGATTGCGAGCCATCTCCGCGCGCAGGAACGCATCCACCTTGTCCGGCGCGCTCCAGGCCAACTGCGTCCATCCCAGGAGAAGCACCAGGCCCCATCGTTGAATGTTCATGATCAGTTCTCGGTGCTCGGAAGCCCCAGGATTGATTCGGTGAAGGCGAACAGCTTCGCGTCGTCTGGCCGCAGGCTGCATGTCGTCACAGGTTCAGCGGGCCCCCGCCTGATGCGCTCGGGCCGCTCGCTTGTTGTTCCGCGTTAGAATCGCTGGATACAATCCCCTTGGATAATTTCACGAAACGGGGATTCCCAGTGGGTGACGCCGACAGCACGCCGCATGAAATAAACGGGGCCCCCCGCAACCCGATTGCCGTCGTCGGCATGTCAGGGCGCTTTCCGGGGGCCAGGACCCTGGAGCAGATGTGGGAGAACCTGCGTCAGGGGGTGGACTCGGTGTCCGGAGCGCCCCTGGACCGCTGGGCGCTGGAGGCCTCGACCGGCAGCACTTCGGGGCTTCGCGGCGGGTTCCTCGACGAGGTCGAGGGTTTCGAGCCCGCGTTCTTCGGACTGTCCCCTGGGGACGCGGCGCGGATGGATCCCCAGCAGCGCCTCGTGCTGGAGCACTGCTGGATGGCCCTGGAGGCGGCGGGTCTGCCTCGCTTGGGAGAGGGACGCAGGGCTGGCGTGTTCATGGGGATCCGGCCTTCGGACTACCCGGCCGGGCTCCCCGAGAATGATGCTTCGCGGCTCCTGGCCCGGGTGTCCCGGCTGCTGGGCATCCAGGGGCCGGGCCTCGTGGTGGACGCGGCCTGCGCATCGTCGCTCGTCGCCATCCAGCTGGCCTGCCAGCAATTGTGGACGGGCTCCCTGGAGTGGGCCCTGGCGGGTGGCGTCTTCGTCATGTCCACCGTTCGCATGCACCTCGCGGCGATCCACGCCATGGAACACGGAGGCGGGTTCGTCCCCGCCGAGGGCGTGGGCGTGGTGGTCCTCAAGCCCTTGGGCCGGGCCCTCGCCGACGGGGACCGCGTCCTCGGCGTCATCCGAGGCTGTGAGAGCGTTCAGGTCGGGCGGCTTCCGGGCGCGCCGGCTTCCGACGACGCGCGGTGCCGCGCCGACCTCATCCGCGCGGTCCACCAGCAGGCCGGCATTGAACCGGAGACGATCTCCTACGTGGAGGCGCACGGCAGCGGCGCCCGCCGCCCGGATGACGTGGAGCTGGAGGCCCTCACGCGGGTCTTCCAGGCGCGCACGGCTCGCACCGGCTCCTGCGCCATTGGGTCGGTCGAGGGCAACGTGGGCCATGCCAGCGCGGCCTCGGGCATGGCGGGGTTGTTCAAGATCCTCCTCGCCTTCGAGCACCAGGAGCTTCCTCCTTCGCTCCACTCGCGCGCGGAGAGGGTTGAGCAGACGCCCTTCCGGGCCGACACGAAGCCCTCTCCATGGGTGGGGGCCGAGGGGGCGCCGCGCCGGGCCGCCATCAGCGCCTTCAGCTCGAGCGGCACCGACTGCCACCTCGTGCTGGAGGAGGCACCTCCTCCCATGCCCCGTGCGGCCGCGCCCGAGCGCCCTGCATACCTGTTCGTCCTGTCCGCGCGGACCCATGAGGCGCTGGGCCGGATCGCCGCGAACCTCATCGAGAGTCTGGAGCGCTCGCTGTCGGACGGCGAAGCCCCTCATCCAGGAGACGTCGCCTTCACCCTGGCGCGCGGGCGGGGAGCACTGGAGCAGCGCGCGGCTTTCGTCGCCGCGGACCTCAAGGAGCTGATCGTCCTCCTGACACCGTTGCGCGACACGCCCGCTGCGCCACGGGGGCACGCCGGTCCGGGAGGGATCTCCGCGTCCTCCCGGGGCCTCCTGCGCGAAGTGAACGGGCGCCTGCTCCGGAGCCTCGACCTGGAGGCGCCGGCCACCGTCTGGCGCGACACGCTCCAGGCCTCGGCCGAGCTGTACGTGCTGGGCGTGGACCTGGATCAGCCCGCCCTGTTTCCGGAAGGCGTCTACCGGTGCGTCCCGCTGCCTTCCCATCCCTTCGCCCGTGAGCGCTGCTGGCTCCAGGCTCCCGTCCCGGAGGCCGCTCCTCCGGTGAGCACCGGGGAGGTGCCCGAGGTGACGATGCTCCCCGAGAACGCGCTCCTGCTGGAGAAGGGGTGGCGTGTCGTGGAGGAGCAGGGGAGCGCGGAGGCGCTGGACCTGGAGGGCACCCTCGTCGTGCTGGTCAACGACGAGACGATCGCCCTGGCACGGCAGGCGCTCGCGTCCCTTCGGAACACCCGCATGTTCCTCATCGCGAACTGCGGGAGCTCGACCCCGGGTGTCGATGCACTGCTCGACTTTGATCGCCATGAGGCCGGTGTCCGGCTGGGGGAGGAGCTGAACGCCCGCCGCGGGCCGCTGGCGGGGATCCTCGACCTCTCCGACCTCCGGACCGCGCCGCGAGGGGGCGCGGAGGACGCGCCGGAGCGGATGGAGACGTTCGGCCGGATCGGCCTCTTGCAGACGCTCTTGAAGCGCGGCCGGACGGAGACCTTCGCGCTGCTGCACTTCACCCGCGGCCTGCGCACGTTCATGAGCACCGGTCCGCTGGAGCTCGGCGGTGGCGTGATGGCGGCGCTGGCGGGCAAGCTCGGCGCGGAGTTCGCGGGCCTGCATGCCCGCACCGTGGACCTGGAGCGCGTCCCGGCTGACGCCAGCGAACTGGAGGCGTTGCTCCGTCAGGAGCACGGCGACCGGGACTCCGGTGGCGAAGTCATCCACCGGAGGGGCCGCCGTTACGTCCCCCAGATGCAACCGCTGCTCGTCTCGCCCGCTCCCGTGCCGCGCATGTCCGCCGACAAGGTGTATGTCATTACGGGCGGGGTGCGTGGCATTGGCCTGGAGGTCGCTCACCACCTGGTGGCTCGGGGCGCCCGGCGGCTGGTCCTCATGGGCGTGCAGCCGCTGCCGCCCCAGGGGCAGTGGCCCTCGCTCCTGGCCGACCCGGGATGCGCACCGGCCCTGCGGGAACGACTGGCGTCCCTGCGGGCCCTGGAGTCCCGTGGGGTGCGTCTGCGCGTCCACTGCGGTGCGTTGACGGACTCCGCCGCGTTGGATGCGCTCTTCTCCGAGGTCCGCGCGTCCCTCGGCCCCATCGCGGGCTGCATCCACTCCGCCGGAGCGGTCTTCTTCACTCCGCCCGCCTTCACCAGCAAGCCGCTGGGGCAGTGGCTCAAGGTGCTCGAGCCCAAGGTCGAAGGCCTGCTCACGCTGGAGCGCGCGCTCGCCGCGGATGCGCTCGAATTCTTCGTCGTGTTCTCCTCGGTCTCGGCCCAGGTGCCGTCGCTGGCCGTCGGCCTCCTGGACTACTCGGCCGCCAACGCGTTCATGAACCTGTGGGTCGAGCACCGGCGCGCCACGGGCCGTGTCTCCCACCAGTCCGTCGTCTGGCCCAACTGGAGGGACGTCGGCATGGGCGAGGTGAAGAGCCCGGCGTATCAGTCCCTCGGCCTGATGGCGCACTCCACCCCGGACGGCCTGGCGCTGCTGGATGCGGCGATGGCCTCCGGGCGGGCCGTGCTCCTGCCCGCCGTGGTCGACCCGAGCCGCTTCGCTCCCGACGCCCTGCTGCGGACGCGGAACCGGCCGCTTCCCGTCCGCGACCTTTCGCGCCCGAGCCCGTGGGTCGAGCTGCCCGCGCCCGTCGAACCTTCAACGCCGGTGGTGCCCGACCCGCCGGTCCTGGCGCCCGCGTCCGCTCCCCCCAGAGCCACGGATGCGGAGCTCCGCGCCTTCACCGTGGGGTGGCTCCGCCAGGTGTTCGCACGGGAGCTCCAGCTGTCCCCGGAGCAGCTCAACCCCGACGCGGACTTCGAGACCCTGGGGCTGGACTCGATTCTCGTCATCGAAGTGGTGACGCATCTGGATGAGTGGCTGGGTGTGAAGCTCGATCCGTCACTCCCCCTGCTGCACCGGACGCTGACGGCGCTCACGAGCCAGCTCGTGGAGGCGTACCCCGAGGCCGTGTTGGCGGCCCATGAGCGGGCCATGCCTCCCGTGGCGCGACCCCTGGAGCCCCGGCGTGTCGAGCGCGCTCCAGGGCAGGCGCCTCCTCCTCCGGTGAAGGCCGCTCCCGTGCCCCTGCCCGTGACAGCTCCCGGAAACGAGGAGCCCATCGCGGTGATTGGCATGGCCTGTCACTTCCCCGGCTCGCCCGATCTGGAGGCGTACTGGCGCGTGCTGCGGGAGGGGCGCGACCTCATCACGGAGGTGCCCGAGTCCCGCTGGCGGATCGCGGACTTCCATTCCTCCACCCATCAGCCTGGACGGAGCATCAGCCGCTGGGGCGGCTTCATCGAGGGAATCGAGCTGTTCGATCCGGACTTTTTCCAGATCTCCCGGGCGGATGCCCCCTGCATCGACCCGTTGATGCGCCAGTTCCTGGAGGTCAGCGTCCAGTGCCTCCGGCACGCGGGCCATGCCTCGCACGAGGTGGCGGGGAGGCGCGTGGGGGTGTTCGTCGGCTCGCGGATGAGCGGCTATGCCGCGCGCATGCCGGAGCCCACGCGCAATGGCGTCATCGGCTCGGGGCAGAACTTCATCGCCGCGCACGTGTCCCACTTCCTCGACTTCAAGGGGCCGGCCCTGGTCGTGGACACCGCGTGCTCGTCCTCGCTCGTCGCCATCCACCTGGCCTGCCAGAGCCTGCGCTCGGGGGAGTCCGAGCTGGCGATGGCCGGGGGCGTGGACATCCTGCTCGACGAGGCCGTCTACCTGACGCTCAGTGAGAGCCGCGCGCTGTCACGCGATGGCCGGTGCAAGACCTTCGACGAGCGCGCGGACGGCTTCGTCCCCGGCGAGGGCGCGGGGGCCGTCCTGCTCAAGCCGCTGCGCAAGGCCCTGGCGGATGGGGACCGCGTCTACGCCGTCATCGACGCGACGGCCGTCAACAATGACGGGCACACCATGGGCGTCACCACCCCCAACCCCGCGGGGCAGCGCGCCGTCATCGAGGAGGCCCTGCGCCAGGGCCGCGTCGATCCCCGGACGCTCGGCTACGTGGAGGCCCATGGCACCGGGACCATGCTCGGAGATCCCATCGAGCTGAAGGCGCTCACGGAGGTGCTCGCGCCGGCGGGCGCTCCTCCGGGCTCGTGCGCGGTGGGCACCGTCAAGAGCAACTTCGGGCACCTGCTGAGCGCCGCGGGGGTCGCGGGCTTCATCAAGGTGGTGCTCTCCCTGATGCACCGCGAGCTGCCCCCCACGCTTCACTGCGAGACGCCCAACCCGCGCTTCCACTTCGAGTCCTCGCCGCTCTTCCCCAACACCACGCTCCGGCCGTGGGAGCCGCGCTTCGGGGTGCGCCGCGCGGGACTCAGCGCGTTTGGCTTTGGCGGGACCAACGCGCACGCGCTCGTGAGCGAGGCGCCCGCTGAGCAGCAGCCCACGCGCGCGCCCCTGCCTCCCGTGGTCTTCACGCGCCAGCGTTACTGGCTGGAGGCTCCGTCCGGCCGCGCGGCGTCAATCCCTGACGCCGCGCGCGCGGAGCCTCCCTCCCGGCGGAAGCTCGTCGCGCTGGACTTCGGCGCGACGGGCTGACGCCAGGGGAGGCGGACAACAGAACCTCAGCTCCAGACCAGGGGGAACGTGGACAGGCCCCGGAAGCTGAGGTTCATGTTCCAGTTCTCGTTGTCGCTCTTGGGGCGCACATTGGGGATGCGCTTGAAGAGCGTCTCGAAGCCGACGGGGATCTCCGCGCGCGCGAGGAAGGCGCCCGGGCAGACGTGGATGCCCGTGCCGAAGCCCAGGTGCGGGTTCTTCTCTCGCGTGAGCTCCAACTCGTCCGGCCGGTCGAAGTAGGCGGGGTCGCGGTTGGCCGCGGCCACCATGGGCATGATGCCCTGGCCCTTCTTGATCTGCTTGCCACCCAGCTCGAAGTCACACGCCGCGATGCGGGTGGGCGCCTGCGCGGGGGAGGTGAAGCGGTAGAGCTCCTCGCCCGCGGCCCGGTTGATTTGCGGGTTCTGCTTCATCCGCTCCAACTGCTCGGGGTGCTTGAACATCGCGAGCAGGCCCGTGCTGAGGACGTTCTGCGTGGTGGTGTGGCCGCCCGCCAGCAGCAGCACCATCTGGGCCACCACCTCCTCCAGCGTGAGCTTGTTGTCCTCGCGCCACGCCTTGATCAGGTAGGAGATGAAGTCCTCGCGCGGGCGCTCGAGGCGGTCATTGATGGCGCGCGTGATGTAGTCGGTCATCTTCAGCAGCGCATCCTGGCCCTTCAGCATGACGTCCAGGTTGTCGATGCGGCCCGTCGCCCGCGCCAGGTCCACGCTCCACGCCTTGAACGTGGGCAGGTCCTCCCGGTTCATGCCCAGGATCTCCACCGAGAAGAGCATCGCGGGCAGCGCGTAGGCGTAGTCATTGACGAAGTCCATCTCCCCCTTGTCGTACACCTGATCGATCAGCCAGTTCGCGGTCTGCTGGGCGCGCTGGTGGATGTCCTTGACGTTGTCGGGGCGGAAGGCCTGGTTGATGAGGCCGCGCAGCCGCTTGTGTTCGGGGTTGTCCTTCATCACGGCCCACATCGAGAAGTGGGTGATGATGGGCCGCAGATGTTTCATGAACTCATCGTTCACGACGAAGGTCTCGCTGCTCTGGCTGGAGAAGCGGGTCGTGTCCTTCAGCGCGGTCTGGACGTCTTCATACCGGGTGAGCAGCCAGTGTCGCGTCTCCTCGCTCCAATACACAGGCTCCTGCTCGCGCAGTTGCTTGTAGTATGGGTAGGGGTTGATGTTGAACTCCGGGCTCAGGATGTTGACATGCAGCTTCGCGTCTTGGCTCATGGGGTGTTTTCCTTTGATGGACTGCGGGCACTGAGCGTGGACAACGCCCGGGATGGGCTCACGACCGTGATTATGGTAGCTCAGGAGCCGCGTGAAACAGAGCCCTGGATGTGTCGCCGTGGGCCGCCTCCAGTTGGGGTGAAGGCCAGCGTGGATTCCGGGGTTCGTGAAGAAAACGGGTGTGGCACATGACGGCGTTCGTGTTTCCGGGGCAGGGTTCGCAGAAGCGGGGGATGGGGGCGGAGCTGATCGCGAGACATCCGGAGTGGGTGGCCCAGGCGGACGCCCTGCTGGGGTATCGGCTGGCGGAGGTGTGCCAGGACTCGCGCCTGGATGAGACGCGATACACCCAGCCCGCGCTGTTCGTTCTGAATGCTCTTGCATGTCTGGAGATGCGAGAGCGCCATGGGCGGGATCCTGAGCACGCCCTGGGGCACAGCCTGGGTGAGTACAACGCGCTGTTCGCGGCGGGGGCCTTCGACTTCGCGACCGGCGTCCTCCTGGTCCGCAAGCGCGGGGAGTTGATGGCCCAGGCGACCGGCGGTGGCATGGCCGCGGTGGTGGGGCTGTCCGTGGAGCGCATCGTCGAGGTGCTGGAGCGGCTGGGGGTGCGCACCCTGGACCTGGCCAATGACAACACGCCCAGCCAGCAGGTGCTCTCTGGACCGCGCGAGGATCTGGAGCGGGTGGCGCCGGAGCTGCGCGCGGCCGGGGGCAACGTCATCCTGCTCAAGGTGAGCGCCGCGTTCCATTCGCGCTACATGCGCCCCGCGCGCGACGCCTTCGCGGCCTTCCTGCGGGAGTTCTCCTTCGCGCCGCTGCGCTTCCCGGTCATCTCCAACGTGGAGGCCCGTCCCTACGAGGACGCGCGGGTGGCGGAGCTGCTGGCCCGGCAGATCGACTCGCCGGTGCGGTGGACGCAGAGCGTGCGCGCCCTTCTTGCCCAGGGGGAGCAGGAGTTCGTGGAGGTGGGGCACGGCAGGGTCCTCACGGGCCTCATCAGCCAGATTCGTCAGGCGACCCCCAGCGTCGCGCCCGCCGCCGTTGCGCCCGCGCCCGCCGTCGTCTCGGGGATGCGCGCCGAGACCCTGGGCAGCAAGGCCTTCCGTGACGCCCATGGCGTGCGCCTCTCCTACGTGGCGGGCTCCATGTACAAGGGCATCTCCTCGCGGGAGCTGGTGGTGCGGATGGGACGCGCGGGGTTGCTGGGGTTCTTCGGCACCGGCGGCGTCCCGCTGGCGCGCGTCGAAGAGGAGCTGCTGGCCATCCAGGCCGCGCTGCGCCCGGGCGAGGCCTACGGCATGAACCTGCTGCACAGCCCCGAGCGCCCCGAGCGCGAGGCGGGGCTGGTCGACCTGTTCCTGCGCAGGGGCGTGCGCGACGTCGAGGCGTCCGCCTTCCTGCAGTTGACCCCGGCCCTGGTCCGCTTCCGCATGACGGGCGCGCGGCGGCGCGAGGACGGCCGGGCCGAGGCCCCGAACCGCCTCATCGCCAAGGTGTCCCGGCCGGAGGTCGCGGAGGCCTTCATGTGCCCGCCTCCACAGGGGCTCCTCGACGGGCTCGTGCGCGCGGGCCAGCTCACCCGGGAAGAAGCCCTGCTCGCGCGGGAGCTGCCCATGGCCGAGGACGTCTGCGTGGAGGCGGACTCCGGAGGACACACGGACCAGGGCGTCGCCAGCGCCCTGTTCCCCGCGATGAGCCTGCTGCGCGACCGGATGGTGGCCGAGCACCGCTATCCGGTCCGCATCCGCCTGGGCGCGGCCGGGGGAATCGGGACGCCCCAGGCGGCGGGCGCGGCCTTCCTGATGGGCGCGGACTTCATCGTGACGGGGTCCATCAACCAGTGCACGGTGGAGGCGGGGACCAGTGAGCCCGTGAAGGACCTGCTGGAGACGCTCGACGTGCAGGACGTGACGTGCGCGCCCGCGGGGGACATGTTCGAGCTCGGCGCGAAGATCCAGGTGGTGCGCAAGGGGCTCTTCTTCCCGGCCCGGGCCAACCGCCTCTACGCGCTCTATCAACACCACCCGTCCCTGGAGGCCCTGGACGCGGAGACCCGCAAGCAGCTCCAGGAGAAGGTCTTCCGCCGCGGCTTCGACGAGATCTGGGAGGAGACGCGTCAGCACTACCTGCGCGTCGATCCCGAGGTGGTGGCGCTCGCGGAGCGCACCCCCCGGAAGAAGATGGCGCTCGTGTTCCGCTGGTACTTCGTCCACACCTCGCGCCTGGCCCTGCGCGGGAGCCGCGAGCAGCGCACCGACTACCAGGTCCACTGCGGGCCGGCGATGGGCGCGTTCAACCAGTGGGTTCGTGGGACTCCCCTGGCCTCGTGGCGCGACCGGCACGTGGATGAGATGGGCGTGAAGCTCATGGAGGCCACGGCCGCGTGGCTGGAGGAGCGCTTCCAGGTGATGCGCGGGGGGACCTGAGCCGCGTCCCCCCGCCGGGGGTGCGCTCAGGTCAGGAGCGCGTTGAAGTAGGCGTCCAGCCCCGCGGGCGCGTCCAGCGGGAAGCGCGCGGCGACGTGGGCGTCGGGGCGGATCAACACGCAGCCCGCGCCCTTCGCGCCCAGGGCCTGGTGGACCTTCCCGTCCGCGTCACGCCACACGGCGCCCGTTCCTCCGGCGTCGAAGCCCGGCGGGATCTGCCCGTGGAACACGAAGTGGGGGATGAGCCATTCGCCGTGCTTCTCCCGGGCGTGCGCGGCCACGGCCCGCATCCGCGCCGCGTCGGGCTTCGCTCCGCCCAGGATGAAGAGCGTGTGGTGGGTCGCCCGGAGCACCTCGTACATCGCGGTGCGCTTCTCCGCGTCCAACACGCAGTGCGGCGCGCGATCCCCAGGCCGGGCCCGGCCCCACTCGAACGCGGCGAGGGACGCGCGGGTGCCGGACGGATCCATCGCCGTCTGCACCACGGGGCTGCGGCGGTAGTGCAGGTCCAGCTGCGAGGTCCCCATGACGTTCTTCAGGTTCAGCGCGGGCACGTTGAGCAGCTGCAGCTGCTTGCGCCCCAGGAAGCGCAGGATCGGGTTCGCGCCGAAGACGAGCAGGGTGAGCCGGTCGTTCTGCGCGAACATCGTCACGGCGGCGGCGTGGCGCTCCGCGTGGTAGCTGTCGAGCAGGGCCGTGCTCGCCTTGCCCCGGACCGCGAGCCGCAGCTTCCAGGCCAGGTTGACGGCGTCCAGCGCCCCCGTGTTGAGGCCCTGCGCGGCGATGGGGGTGTTCACGTGGGCCGCGTCCCCCGCCACGAACACGCGCCCCACCCGGTACTGGGACACCAGGCGCTGGCTCGGGTTGTAGTGGGTGAGCCACAGGGGATCCTCCAGCTTCCAGTGGCCCAGGCCCAGCGGCGTCATGATCTCGCGGAACTCCTCCAGCGTGGGCACCTGTCCCGTGAGCGGAGACCCAGGGGGCCGCGCGGCGATGAGCCGGTAGGAGTCGTTGCCCAGGTTCAGCACCACGAAGGGGAACCGGTCCAGGATGAAGCCGTGGCGCTCGTCGCGGGCGAGCGACATGTTGGGGATGCGCACGTCCGTCATGATCCAGTTGTCGTCATACCGAGCGCCCTTGAACCCCAGGTCGAGCACGGCGCGGACCTGGCTGTGGCCGCCGTCGCAGCCCACCAGGAACGGCACCCGGACCTCCTCCCGCTCGCCCCCGGCCCGCACCAGCCGGGCCGTCACTCCCGCCGCGTCCTGCTCGAATCCTTCCAGCGCGGTGGAGCGCTCCACGGTGATGCCGCGCTCGCCCAGCGCCTGGACCAGCACCCGCTCCGTCTGCCCCTGGTGCAGGTGCAGGTAGAAGGCGAAGGCGGTCTCCAGCCGGTCGTAGCGCAGCACGGTGACGCGCTTGCGTCCGACGTGCATGTTCATGACGGGGTTGACCACCCCGTCCTTCATGAGCCGGTCCGAGACGCCCAGCATCTGGAATATCTCCAGGGTCCGGGGCTGGATCGTCACGGCCTTGGACTCGCCGGAGAACGAGGGCTCCTTGTCGATGAGGCGCACCCGGACGCCCTGCTGATCGAGCGCCAACGCGAGGCAGAGCCCCACCGGGCCGGCGCCCGCGATCAACACCTCCGCGGTGCTCACGACGCCCTCCCCGCGGCCCGCGCCTTCGGCACGCCGGCCAGGAAGGAGACGCGCGCGCCCAGGAAGCCCGGCAGCACCCGCAGGTCCCAGTCGTAGCCCTCGTGTCCTTCGACCTGCTGGACGAGCGCCTCCCACTCCTCGAGGTGGTAGGCGCGCAGGTGCGAAACCACGCCGTCGAAGAGGAAGCACAGCGAGCCCAGGGGGGCCACGACGCCCAGCAGCACGCGGCGCAGGTTCAAGGGGCGGATGCCGCCCAGGCTCAACCAGAGGCTGATGAACGGCGTCGCGGCGGTGAAGCGCAGCACGGACACCAGGTCCCGCTGGACGGGATCCAGGAACACGATGGGCTGCTGCTTGGCCACCGCGTCCGCCAGGATTCCCCGCACCGTGGCGGGCTGGAAGTGGTGCACGGCGTTGACGATGAGGCGCAGGCCCGACATCTGCTCGGGGACGTCCAGCACGTCCACGGACCCCTGGACATGGCTCACGCGGCCCGCGCTCTCGCGCTCGATTTCGGCGAACCGCTCCAGGGACGGGTACTTGTCCGACAGCTGGATGCGGACGTCCTCGCGTCCCAGGTGCCGGGACAGGGCCAGCATCAGCCCCCCGTCCCCCGCGCACAGCGCCTGGATGGACGTGAGGCCCCGCTGCTCCATCAGCCGGGCGAGGGCGTCGAAGCCGTTGTCATACATCCGCAGCCGCACGGACATGTGGTGCAGGAACTCCATGATCGTCTTGCGCAGCGGTGAAGGCAGCCACGGCAGGTCGTTGAATTCGAAGAGGTGGGCGCGTTTCATGGGGAGCCGTTCGAGGGGGGGATCAGGG